>NZ_JBFHFD010000051.1:0-24045 GCF_041583735.1 Novipirellula sp. | reverse complement strand
ATGCTGCGGCTCGATCCGCAAGAAGCCAATGTGGTGCGGATGTACCATCTTGAGGGTAAGAGTTACCAAGAAATCAGCCAGAGTGTTGGCATGGCCGAAAACAGCATTGGCCCCGTTTTGAGCCGAGCTCGATCCAAGATGCGTGGCGAAGCCTCTTAGCCCTCGCGAGCGAATGTTGGGATCGCTCGGGTCTCTGGATCACGCGGCAAATACAGCGAAAGGGAGGCACGACTTCCGCTGCGACCGCCCCCCATTTTTTAGCCCCTGCCATTCTGGGACCCCGGCACATTCTGGGGGCCCTGGCACATTCAGATAGCCTGGCAAACTCAGGCCCTGGCAAAGCATCGAGGGCTACCTCGATCGTCACACCGCGTGATTATTCACGAACGGGTTCAATCGTTGCCGACATGCTGCCTTTGCAGCGTGCGATCAGTTCATCTTTGCCGAACGCATGGATTTGGTCGCGTTTCAGTTCGGCGTGCTCCAGCGTCGTGGTCAAGCAGATTGCTTTGCCGCTGTTGTCAACTTCCTTGGCAATTTGAAAGCCGGTTTCGATCGGATGACGAAACAGACTTTTCATCATCAGCACGACATATTCGTAGCTGTGGTCGGTATCGTCCCACAGCACGACGCTGTATCGAGGCTGTTTCTTTGCTTTGGGTTTCGTGCGACGGTCGACTTCGGGTTTGGCCACTTCGGGTTCGGCCACCATTGTTTGATGATCTGCCATTGCTGATCATGCTCCTTGCAACATTTGATGGTTGTTGACTGGTGTTATCAGTGAAATTGATTCAAGTAGGTTCAGGTTTCGAAGACGTTGAGTTTTCGAATGCGGGATGCGGGAAGTCACCGATTTGCATCGGTTTCGAGCCTCCCTCTTTTATCTTTTCTTCCTCTTTTCATTTTTGTGTCGCTTGGATCCTGCGGCAATCCTGAGGTGTGATCGAGGCAAGACATCGAAGCGAGCCAATGCGTCATTTTGGACATCAGCTTCGTCTTCATCTTCTAGCCAAGCTCGGTCATTTTCTAGCCAAGCTCGGAGTGTTGCAAATGGGGGGATACCAACCGGTGTTCGAATCGGTCGTTTCGGAAGCTTGCTGTCGAGCTTGCCCCCTAAAACGGCGGTGTCTCGACACTGCTATGGTAGTCTCCCCGATTCATAAAACGTAGGATTGCCTCACGTTTTCGTTCTCAGCGACAAAGCTATATTGTAGCGCCGTCCCAGATCGGTCGGCAGTCCTGATTATCAGGTTTTTGAGCCTCATGCGGCAATTTTCGGTCGTACGATGGCAAGCTTTAACGACACTTCCGTGTTTTCCCCCGTTCAAAATCCCCCAGTCCGATTCGATGAACTTACCCGATTTGTTGGACACTCTGGCTAAAAATTCCGATCGCCATCTGGGTGATTTAGTCGAGTGGTTGAAAATTCCTAGTATTAGTAGCGACACTTCCCATCGCTCGCAGACCGCTGCGGCGGCCGATTGGGTCGCCGCGAAGTTGAAGCGGGCGGGTTTGGCAACCGAATTGATCCCTACCGAGGGGCATCCGATGGTGTTCGCGGAAACGCCCGCGGTACCCGGCGCTCCGGTCGCCTTGGTCTACGGTCACTACGACGTGCAACCGGTCGAGCCGCTCGCGCAGTGGCATTCGCCTCCCTTTGAACCCACCGTTCGCAACGGCAATCTGTATGCGCGTGGGGCGACCGACGACAAAGGCCAAGTGCTGACTCATGTGCAGAGCGTTTGTGATTGGTTGGCGACCGGCCAGCCGCTACCGCTGCAAATCAAATTCTTGATCGAAGGCGAAGAAGAGGTCGGCAGCGAAAATCTGGAACGGATGCTGCCGAGTCTCCGCGACCGATTGGCTTGCGACTGCGTTGTGATCAGCGACAGCAGCCAATACGCCGAAAACCAGCCCGCAATCACCTACGGGCTGCGGGGGATCGCAACCTATGAACTCGAAGTCAACGGACCGAGCCAAGATTTGCACAGCGGTTCGTTTGGGGGGGCGGTAATGAATCCCGCCATCGCGCTGTGCCATTTGCTCTCGTCGATGGTCGATCGCGAAGGACGCATTCAGATCGAAGGCTTCTATGATGATGTCATCGAACTGAGCCAAGCGGAACGTGATGCGTGGGCTCAATTACCGCAATCGGACGAAGCCTTTGCCAAAGCCGTCGGCGTCAGCGAGCTGTTTGGTGAAAAGGGCTTTACCAGCGACGAACGCCGCTGGGCCAGACCCACCTTTGATATCAATGGATTGCACAGCGGGCATCAAGGCGAAGGCGTCAAGACGATCATTCCGGCTACCGCGTTAGGCAAATTCAGCTTCCGTTTGGTCGCCAACCAAGACCCGGTCAAATTGACCGCCGCGATCGAGCATCACCTGCAACAGCATGCCCCCACTGGGATTCAATACACGTTGAAACCCGATCACGGCGCCCCGGGGATGCTGGCTAATCCAGAGAGCCAGTATGCGGTCGCGGCGTCACAAGCGATTGAAACGGCGTTTGGAGTCGCACCGGTGATGATTCGCGAAGGGGGATCGATCCCAATTGTGACCCGTTTTCAAGATGTGCTGGGATGTGATTGTCTGTTAATGGGGTGGGGATTGTCCGACGACAACACTCATAGCCCCAACGAAAAATTCAAAATTCAAGATTACCACCGTGGCATTGCGGCATCGGCGATTCTGTGGAATGAACTCGGAAAACTAAGCGAAAGCAAATAGAGACTATGCTCGATCGAAAATTTATCATTCAGAATGCTCAAGCGGTCAGCGACAACTGCAAGCGTCGTGGGGTCGACTGTGATATTGAAAAACTTGTCCAGCTCGATGAGCGTCGACTCGTCACGCTGCAAAATGCCCAGGATCTGAATCGGCAAGCCAACGAGGTCAGCAAAGGCATCGGCGGAGCGAAGGATGCCGAAGCGCGTCAGCAGATGATCGAAAAGGGACGCCAACTGCGTGAGCAGAAAGATGCGGCACAACGCGAGCACGACGAGCTCGAACAGCAGATCAGCGACATCCAAGCTCAGATCCCAAACCTGACGCACCCCGACGCACCCACCGGCGGCGAGGAGGATGCAAACGAATTGTCGTTTGGCAAAACCGCGAAGCCAAAGTTTGATTTCAAACCGCTCGACCATCTCGAACTGGGGGAAAAACACGACCTGTTCGACTTCGAAGCGGGGGCGCGGGTGGCCGGAGCCGGTTTCTACTTTTTGCGAAACGCGGCAGTGCGGCTCGATTTGGCACTCCAGCAGTTTGCGGTTTCGTTTTTATCCGAGCGAGGATTCACCCCTGTCAGCACCCCTGACTTGGCACTGACCAGCGTGTTGCAGGGAACTGGGTTCAATCCGCGAGGCCCGGAGACCCAAATCTACAGCATCGAAAACACGGAATTAAATCTCGTCGCGACCGCCGAAATTCCGCTCGGTGGGATGATGTCCGGACAAACGTTGGAGCTGGAGAAGTTGCCGATCCGGCTGTGTGGTTTGAGCCACTGTTTCCGCACCGAAGCGGGCGCCGCAGGACGTGCATCCAAGGGGCTGTATCGCGTTCATCAATTCAGCAAAGTCGAGATGTTTGCGTTTAGTTCGCCTGACCAAAGCGACGCACTGCACGAAGAAATGCGGTCGTTGGAATGCGAGATTTTTGACCAACTCGAAGTGCCCTACCGCGTCATCGACACTGCTAGCGGCGATCTCGGCGGTCCCGCGTACCGAAAGTACGACCTCGAAGCTTGGATGCCAGGACGTGGCGAGGCGGGCGAATGGGGCGAAGTCACCAGCACGAGCAATTGCACGGACTATCAAGCACGTCGCTTGAACGTTCGCTTCAAACGTGCTGGACAAAAGGGAACCGAGTTCGTTCACACCCTCAATGGGACTGCGGTCGCGACCGGGCGAGCCATGATTGCCATCATTGAAAACCACCAGCGGGGCGACGGTTCGATCGCGATTCCGAAAGTGCTGCAGCCTTGGGTGGGATCCGATCGGATCGGCTAACCTAGCAAGCCGGGCCAGATTCTCTCTGCTTTACTGCTGATTGGCATTGACACCCCGCTGCCGCAGTTCTTAGCTTCCCAATGGAATGAGAAACGGGTTGATTATTGAGCGAATTTAGCCATTTTGAGCGATTTGCTTGATCGGCCTATATCGAATTGTCCGATGGAGCGAAAGGATGTCGCTTAATCGGATTCTAGTGGTTCAAGGTAGGCAGGGATGCTTTCAAAACTTGCAAATAACCGTCGTGCACTCGTTGCCGCTTGCGTGACAGCTTCGTGTCTCTCGCTGGGATGTCGTTCCAGCATGAGACCGTTCAACATGTTTGCGCGGCGCAGCGAACCTTCGGCCGAAGCGCTCGCAGGAGCGGGGCCGACGAAAACGTACCCGGCGCCCCCAAGCGCCACGGCGACCCCCGAAGCGATTGCTTCGGTTGCCGGTGGTACCGCCGAGCCGAAGACCAATCTTGGCACTCGAGGCTCGACGCAATTCGCCAGCAGTGCTCCGAAGACGCCTTCGTTTGGTGCCGGCGATGTCTCGTCAGGCTTTGCGACTCCTGCGTCGGTTAATATGTCGGCGGCACAAGCCAACGGGTTCTCCGGAGCCCCGCAAACCGCCTCGTACTCCAACACCGGTGCCCCCAACGCAACGACCTCGGGTTACCAATTCGGCAAAAAGTCATTTACGCCGAAGGCGACCGAGTCGGTTGCCACGACCCCAGCGTCGATGTCCCCGTCATCCATTTCGACACCGTCGACATCGTTGCCCGCCGGACAACAAGCACCGTCAAGCTACGCTGCGGCGTCGGCGTTCACGCCGCCATCGATGGCGGCGTCTAGCAGTGCCAACGCCCAGCCCTCGGCCGCCCAGCCCTCGGCAGCGGCGAGTGCATCGACCGGAACCGACCTCGGAACCAGCGGATTTACGCTGCCGAGCGATTTTACCGGCAGCAGTGCCAAGCCAGCGACGACAGCTACCGATGCGATCAGCACTTGGGCACCACCAGCAACGGCCGCTCCGACTACACCGGCCGCCACAAGCACCGCGACTGCAAACGCAGCGTCGGAGCCCTCGACAACCTCGGTTGCAGAAACCAAAACCGCCGCGGCGATCAGCAGCACTTCGGATGCTCCGGCGAGCAGCCAATTGCCATCGGGCGGAAGCGGTTATATGCCCGGCAGCACGGGAGGCTCGTCGGCCTATCCTGCCAGCAAGTATCCCACCAGCACCTCGGGATCGTTCTACCGCTAGTAGAGCAGTGTCGCCCGACGTCTCGGACGTCGGTATTTGCAAGCGTCACGATTTACAGACGTCACGATCAATGGACGTCGGAGACGTCCGGCGACTCTGTTACCAACACACATCGTTGGCGTTAAAGATCGGGCCTTCGACACAGGTCCGTTTGTAGTCCCAAGGATCGGGACCCTCTTGGCGAATTTTTGCCACGCATGAAAAGCAGACCCCGATCCCACACGCCATCGGGGTTTCCATCGATACGTCGCAATCAATGTTGGCGTCGGCACAAACCTGTGCCACCTTTTCCATCATGATTTCGGGGCCACAGGTCACCACGCGAATCGTCTCGTCTTTGGGCAATTCGGCAAGTCGGGCTGCGAGCACATCGGGCACCAATTGACGCACGCCTTCGGAACCGTCGTCGGTACACAGTGTGACTTGGAATTCGGCACCGCGAAAATCGTCAACGCCTGCCAGCAGTGCCTTTGAGCGTGCTCCATAGATCAGTTCCACCTGCTTGCTCCATCCGTTTTCGCGAGCCGGACTGCCAAACGATTGCGATCCCATCGCTTCACGGCCAAGCATCAACATCGGCGTTTGCCCGATGCCGCCCACGGCCATGATCAAGCGGTCACATCGCGTGGGGGAGAACCCGTTGCCAAGCGGTCCCCATACGGTGACCGCGGTTCCCAGCGGTGAAGTGGCGAGCGCCTCGGTCATGACTCCTTTGCGAAGGTAGACCAAGTCGATGTAGGTCGGCGTTCCTGCGGAATCCGCTGTCACGTTATAGACCGCCAACGCGCGACCGATCAGCGGCGCGTCGGTACCGGCAAGCCGGATCATCACAAATTGGCCCGGCACGACGGTGGACGCAATCGCCGCAGCGGCGATCCGCAACCGATACGTCTTTTCACCGACAAGTTCGTTTTGCTCAATGACCGATTGGACTTGAGCCATCTTGTCGGCGTAGTACTTTGCGTGCAGCTTGGTATGTGGCAACTTCGACATGGATCCTACGGTCTTCGTTTCTTTTTCACGTTACGGTTGCGGGACACTGGGGCACCCGGTTTTCCTGCACCACGGGCCGGTTTTTTCGTCGTGCGACTGCCGCTGCCCGATCTACTGCCGCTGGCTGATCGACTGCCGCTGGCGGGGCGACTGCCGCTGCGTTTGGTGCCGCCCCGTGCGGCGGTTCGGCCCGCAGGTTTGGCTCGCTTGGTCGATGTTTTCTTTCGTTTTGCCGGCTTCGTTTCCGACTCTTCACCGCCGATGATGACACCTGATTTCGGTGGCGGCTCGTAGCTTGGCGATCGCTCGATGCGGACGCCGCCCTTCTTGACGCCTCCTTGCTTGACGCTGCCGGATCGTGATTCGCTGCTGCGTCTTGATCCGACTGGTTTGGGACCCGCCCCCCTGGATCCCGACGTCTTTGCACCGGTCGTTTTTCCCGAATCTGCGCGGTACTTTTCGGTCTTGTTTTTGGCGATAGCGGTCTTGGATCGAGGCCGCCCTCCTTCTGCGGTTCCGAGCTTGATCGATTCTTCGGCAGCAACCCGCAGCTTTTTGACTTCGTCGCGGCCGAGCACACGGTAGGCACCAATCGGCACTTCACCCAATCGAAGTGGCCCGACGGCGATTCGGCGAAGCTGTTGTACTTTGTGCCCCAAGCGAGCAAAGATACGGCGGATTTCGCGGTTCTTGCCTTCGCGAAGCGTCACCTCCAACTCGGTGGCCTTGCCCTTCGCCTTGATGATCTTGGCGCCTTCAACACGCACGAAGCCTTCGGCGATGTAGATTCCCTTCTCCATCTGCTTCATCGCTTTGACGTCCACCTTGCCGGCGACCACCACGCGATAGACTTTTTTGATTTGATACTTGGGATGGGCCAGCTTTTGAGCCAATTCGCCATCGTTGGTTAGCAGGATCAGCCCTTCGCTGCTGCGGTCCAATCGTCCCACCGGGAAGACGCGTTCCGTCGGCGGCACCATGTCGATCACCCGTGGGCGACCCTGAGGATCCGAGTTGGTGGTGACCACGCCGACCGGTTTGTTGACCGCGTAATAAACAAGCTTCTGGGCCCGCAGCGCGGTACCGTCGACAAAAACCTTGGCCTCTTTGGGATCAAACGTGCTGCCCAATTGGTCGACGATCTTGCCGTTGACCTCGACGCGTCCCTCGATGATCAATTCTTCGCACTGACGGCGACTGCCAAAACCGGCGGCCGCCAGCAGTTTTTGCAGACGAATTTCAGCCCCCTTTTCAGATGACGCTTCCGATTTGGAGGCGCGGCGTGGGGATTTCGATTTTTTGGAGCTTGGGCGTGGCATTCGTGTTCTCGGACCGTCGACATGGACTTACCGACAAAAGGTACCAGAACAATGCCCCTTTGTGACGGAGGGACTTTTTGATTCGGGAAAGAAGTTTGGGGAAAGTAGGCAAACCAAGCCCGTCATGACGACTGACCGAGCCAATTCCGCATCCATTTAGTTGAGGGAACGAAAGTCTTCGCGACTTTCGCTACGAAAAGTGCCAAGCGTCGCTGACATCCGTGTTAACGCCCCAACCACGGCATGGCGTCAGGAATCAAGCGGTTGCGGACCGGTTCGGGCAGCGGTTGCTGGTAGCTCGGCGGGCGCGAAGCGGCCTCGTACGGCGCAATGTCGTTCTGTGGAAACGGATCATGGACGATCGCGTTGGCTTGCTGTTGGTTCATTGTCCCCGCCGGGGGGAGCCATCCGCCGCCTCGGCATCCGGCGAAGCAGAGGAACAAGAGAGAAACGCCGAGTAAGGCTGGAATATTCAGTTGTGTGGTTCGCATGCGTCCGATTCCATTGGATTGCCACGGCCGGGCAATGCGATCCACCCAGAACAGCTTAATGCTCTTGGGAAGTCACAACCCATTTGTGGGAGAGTACGAAGTCTGGTAGCAAGCTGCCAAGAGGAACTTTGGGAGAGGTGGCAGCTGAAGGGAGGTCTCAGTCCTTCATGCTTGTTTATCGAAATCGACGGAAGCGAGAATTCAATCTCCTTCGCATTTGCTAGCAAGATCAGCTCTGCGGAGGGGCGATGGTGCCGATTATGGCGTCCGCAAGAGCGAAGTGGAGCCGTTGGCTAGCGGCCTTGTAGCGGAAGCCGGCAAGACCTTCGGCCACCTGATTTTGTCCTCTGATCCGAGCAATCCAAAGGCTCACGCACGAATTCCGCTATTTCAAGATCGAGCGATGCCGTAGCCATGCAAAGACCACCCACTTGGTGTCTGCGTCGACGGCATGACGTGATTGCTCCAAGCTCCGCTATTTTGGTCCACCGTTTTTCAGTGGCGCTATACTGTGATCATTAACATACTGCGATCATTTCGAGCGCAGTGCTGTTTTCGGCTAAATCGACGCGAACGTTCCCCAATGCGGCGGGCAGCAATAGTGAATCGCCGGTGGAAAGCTGAATTTCTTCGTGTTCGGTCGTGAGCGTGGCGGAGCCTTTGGGGATGGTGATGATATGAAAATGGTCATCGTCTCCAAATTCTTCTCCCCGTTGGGGCTGCGGTCCACTTTCGAAGGCCCGCAGTACGAATTTGTCACACATCACGAGCGTTTGCCAGGCATGGACGCCCTGTTTGACCTGGATCGGCTGAACCGGGCCGCGATCGAAATTCGTGACTTCGATTCCGGCTTGGATATGCAATTCGCGAGCGTTGCCCTGGGGATCGACCCGATTCCAATCGAACAGTCGGAACGTGGTGTCGCTAGATTGTTGGATTTCAGCGACCAGCAGTCCGGCACCTAATGCATGCACGGTACCTGCGGGGATAAACACGCAGCTGCCGGGTTGGGGGTGAAATTGGTGCAATACCTCTTCGGCGGTTCCTCGCTCGATCGCGTTCCGTAGTTCGGTTTCACCCACCCCTGGTTTGAGCCCTGCGTAGACGACGCTATCGGGTTTGGCAGCCACGATATACCATGCTTCCGTTTTACCCCGATCCGGAATCGTCATTTTTGCCGCGTAATTGTCCGACGGATGGACTTGCACCGACAACACCCGATTACAATCGAGGTACTTTAGCAGCAAAGGAAATTGTTCTTCCTGTGCCTCGCCCATCAGCCATTCGCGGTGGTTTAACAGCAGCTCGCGAAGACTTTTTCCTGCTAAGGGGCCTGACTGAACCACGCTTTGGTCGGCGCCATGATCGACAACCTCCCAACTTTCCGCGTAATTAGCGTCATCGCCAATCGGTTTGCCCAGTTGTTCGCCAAGTAGACGCCCACCCCAAAGGGTCTGTTTTAAAACGGGCTTGAAGCGAAGGGGATATGGCTCAATCATGGACACAAATCGAAGCTTTCAGGTTTTTCGAGACTTGAATGGACGATGGTGACATCGACAACCAGGATGCGTTGATAGACTAGTGCCGAGGTGGTCACATCACGGCGTTTTTACGAGCGTGATGATTTCACTTTCTCAGCCGCGTGACGACCCTTGGCTAGCAAAAACGCTCTGCTCGAATTCGTCCGCTTGGCTTTCCAATCGTTTAAAACTGCACACACTCTCTCCCTCTCCGACTTTTAACCAAATTATCTATCGTGGATCGACCGGCACTTCCTAAAGACGACCTCTTCGAAAACTCAACGATGACCTTCGGGGAACACCTCGAAGAGTTAAGGTCGAGTCTGGTCAAGGCAATTATGTGGCTTGGCGTCGGATTGTGCGTCGGGCTTTTCTTTGCCAATGACGTGATTCGGTTTATCCAGTCACCACTGCAAGGTGCGATTCAGCAATTTAATGCGGATCGGGATTTAACCAGTCTAGGTTATAGCGACTTGGACGATCCTGAAATTCAGCCACTTCGCGAATTCTTAATGCAAAATGCGCTGGTTTGGGAAACCATCTACGAGGTGCCCAAAGAACTGCAGACGTTGGCCCCCGATGCGATCGAGTCGAACCTTGATGCCGCCGATGACGGCGAGGCACCCGCCGTGACGGTCAAGCCCTATGCGATGAAGGAATTGCTGCAGAAGTTGCCAGACCCCTCGGCGCTGCAGCCCAAAATCCAATTGCGTCAGAGCAAGACGAGCGTCAGTTCGCTGAAGATCGAAGAGCCCTTCATGATCTGGGTCAAAGCTGGTCTGATTGTCGGCGCCGTTTTGGCGTCGCCAATGATTCTGTATCACCTGTGGGCGTTTGTGGCCTCAGGACTGCATGCTCACGAACGCCGCTATGTCTATTTGTACATGCCGATCAGTGTGATCTTGTTCAGTAGTGGCGTCGTGCTGGCGTTTTTCCTCGTGCTGCACTACGTCCTCACCTTCCTGTTGGCGTTTAACGGCAGTATGGATGTGGCGGTTGAGCCGCGGTTGACCTACTACGTCAACTTCGTCTTGATGCTGCCACTTGGGTTCGGGATCGCGTTTCAATTGCCATTGGTGATGTTGTTCCTGCAACGCATTGGCCTTTTTGAAACCGAAGCCTACATCCAGAGTTGGAAAGTGGCGGTGTTGGTCATTTTCGTGATGTCGATGTTGCTCACTCCGGCGGATGTCACCAGCATGGTTGCCTTGGCGGTTCCGTTGATGTTCCTCTACTTCCTCGGGATTTTGATGTGCAAATTCATTCCTCGCGGACGTGGGCTTGGCAGTGCGGCGTATGATCCTGCGTAAATAACCGGGGGTGGCAATCACGAACGCTTCAGGATTCACGTTGCCCGCGATCGCGCTTCCGAGGTATCGTGGGGGGGATCCGGAATTTCTCCCTCGCGACAGGGTCTCTCGGTGCGTGAGGGGGGGCCTTTGCCGCCGTTATTAAGAATGGAATCCAGCGTCATGCCAAGTATTGTCAAGGATTGGACCGCCCGCACCCGCCATCAAGTGCAGAAAAGGATCGGTTATCGATTCCTTCGCACCAAGCGTTTTGGCATCGATTGGCTCGACGATGCGGCACGTATTGCACGCGAAGGCTGGCATCCCTCGTTTGCTAAGCTAGATGTCGTCTTTGACGTCGGCGCCAACATTGGGCAGACCGCATCCAAGTTGGTGCAGCGGATTTCACCCAAGTCGATCTATTCCTTCGAACCGGTCCAGTCGACGTTTGTCCAGCTGCAAGCCAATACAAAAACGCTGTCCTCGGTTCACTGTTTGAATTACGGGCTCAGCGACGTCAACGCCAACAGTTCGATTCATATCTACCAGTCCAGTGTGTATGCATCGACTTGTGATCGGACGCCAGTGATGTCGCCCGAGAATGAAACGTTCTTGCGGACCGAAACGATCAAGCTACAAACGCTCGACAAAGTTCGATCCGAACTGGGAGTGGAAAAGATCGATCTGTTGAAGATTGATACCGAAGGGGCCGATTTGCGGACGATCCGCGGCGCCCGCGAATCGCTGCAAAGCAAGGCGATCGGATTGATTGTGTTCGAGTTTTATCGTCCCTCGGATCTCTCGGGGACCAACGGAACTCTGTTTCCCGTAGACGAAACGCTTGTCTCGCACGGCTACCGCTTGGTCGCATTCTATACGGATCACGTTCACCCCGACCGGTCCACCGGCATCTACAACGCACTCTATATGCCCGAGCCTGAGTAGTGGCGAGCCAGAGCCTGCCCGAGCCTGAGCAGCCGTTACAGCGATTCACTTTTTTTAGGGATTTGGTGACGACAGCTGAAGAAAAAGCCGCTTACGAAAAGTCGATGCGTGAATCGATGCCGTAAGCTTCGCTCAGCGATCGTTGCAGGTCACTTCCCCGAAAGACACCCCGGAAGTTGCCAATGTCAGCTTCCGTTTTGGCCTCCTCTCTTTTTTCGGCCATCTTTCACTTTACTAGCATCGATAGGATGCCTCCCTGTGATCCGGACGAAAGTCACAAGTGAGAGATAAGATTCGGGCCAAACGAGGGTGTGTCAGCTTTTGCGACGGCCCAGCTTCTGGCCATCGAGAAAGGCCGCTGCGCTCTTGGCTGCGGCCAAATTGAGTTGCAGCCCTTGGCTCAGGGCAACGACTCCGTCGGGTCATGCAGCAAACTCTTGTCCCCGATGAGACTTCTCTCTCGTCATGAAGCACTTGGGCTCGATTCGAGTCAGTCCACGCCCGCTTTAAACACTCTGGATGGTGATTCTTGAGGCCGAATGCCGAACGCGCAAACGAGCCGCATTTTGGTAACGAACTTCCGTGAATTTAGCGGTCAAATGAAGCGTCCGTCCGGCGATTAACGTCGCGGCAAAGCTTCTGCTGCAGACGGAGCGAGATGTAAAAGGGGATTCACGCTCCGCTGCGCGACATGCCTCTTCAAAGCTGCATCCAGCAGTAATCTGGATCATGCACCCGAGACAAATTGTCGTGTTCTCTCGGGTCACCCGCGCTCTAGTCTATATATTTCCGTCAAAATGTGCTTTTTTTTCCAGGCAACATCGATTTTTTATTGTCCCCCCTCGCGCGAAGGCGTTAGACTTGGCTCTGCCGAAGTTACGGTGGGGCAGACTGTTGTAAGTGCATTTTACGGTTTGGGTTTTTCCCCTTCGGCTCAATTCTCTGTACCCTTTTTTCTTTTGGAGCAGCCACATGCAGCGTCGAGATCATCAAAGACAGGGTTTTACCCTAGTCGAATTATTGGTGGTAATCGCCATCATCGGAGTCTTGGTGGGTTTGTTATTGCCCGCCGTTCAAGCAGCCCGAGAGGCCGCGCGTCGAATGAGTTGTAGCAACAATTTCAAGCAAATTGGCTTGGCGATGCACAACTATCACGCCGCCTATAATCAGTTGCCCATTCACGGTTCCGGAACCGGATTAGGACTCGCAGGGGCTGGTACTGGCTGGTGGCAAGCGTCCAACAGTTCGAACAAGTTAAACCTGAACGCGATGGTCGGCATGACGCCGTTCTTCGAACAGCAAGCTTTGTGGGAGGAGATTTCAAATCCCGATACTAAAACGGTAACCGGTGCCGCGCCGCCAGCTGATACAGGCATCCCGGGTGCGTGGCCAGCGATGGGGCCGAGTCCCAAGTCGTTTTCAACCAATCCAGGGTATATTCCCTGGTCGACGGAAATCTCAAATATCCGCTGCCCCAGCGACCCCGGAAATGGCTTGCCAGGGTTGGGACGGACGAATTACGGCATGTGCATGGGCGACTCTTATAGCGGCCAACGGCACAATCTTATGAACTTGGGTGCGGCGAGTGGAAGTGGGCCAGCATATGGACCACATGCCAGTGGAGGTACTGTTGCCAGCGCCAAATCGACCAATCGCGGAATGTTCCAGCTTTATGCCAACAGTAAGTTTCGCGACGTGCTAGACGGATTGTCCAATACCGTCGCGATGGGAGAGATCATTTCTGACTTGGGCGACCGCGATAAGCGTTCCTCCTACTCGTCACACCCTGCAGGTCCAGCTTCTAATGTTGAAAACAATCCGTCATGGTGCGTCGATACAGCTAATGAGATCGATCCTCAACGGCCACAGTTTTGGTGCCCACAAAGTGGTGGTGTTGGCTGCAATGCTCCGCCATCGCTAGTATCCAATGGGGTCGATAGCCGTGGTATGAAATGGGCTGCAGCTTTGCGTTCTGGAATATCTGACGTCTATACAGTACGACCGCCGAACAGCGAATTGTGTATTGGCCAATGGGCCGATAACGCTGGCAACTTCTCTCCTAGTAGCCATCACCAAGGTGGTGTTCATGTGTTAATGGGCGACGGTGCGGTGAAATTCATCACCGACTCGATCGAATCCGGAAATCAAACGGCTCCAATGATCTGGAATAACAACAATCCTGGTTCGAAGAGCCCTTATGGACTATGGGGCGCACTCGGCACACGTGCTTCGAAAGAAGTTATCGACAGTAACTTCTAGGTGCGTCGCTAATTGCTAAGTTGAATGCGAGATTGAACCTCGCCCACGAATCGCGGGCGAGGTTTTTCTATAGACCGTGCCCCCAACAGGTTTTTACTCAGGACGGACTCAAGTCCAATGGTCGTGAAAGATCGGTCCTCGTTCGAATCGCACCGGAGGCATGCGAGAGCAAAAAGTGTCGGGTGCTGTGTTGGTTGGCTGGGCAAACTGCCGATCGCGTGATGGCTGCTCCCGGTTCGGCCCAAATGCGGATAAAATCATCAAGCCCCTGCCTTCCGTTTTTTGGAGTTGTGTTGATGAGGCACGCTCATCGTCGGATGAGCCTCTTTTTGTCACTTGGGCTGAACGATTTCCATGGTAACTCTCGCACAAAGACTGACCCTTGCCGTCTTGGCGATTTCACTACTAATGAATGGTGTCGGTTGCCTGCCTAGTGCCGGCGTTGCGACGCAGGCTCAGTCCGAAAGTGAGTCTACCCAGGTCCCGTCACAGGGGGCTGATACGGACACGCATCAACGAATGATCAAAAAGCTGCGTGACGTTGACGTGTTTATGAAACAGCACAGCGTGATTTTAAGTGACAGCAAGCTGAATCAACTCACCGCTAAGGTCACGGAGGCAAAATCAAATGGAGATTTAGCGAGCTATATCACGCTGCAAATCATGATAGGTCAGCACCACACGAACATGGGACGAGGTGATGAAGCCCTCGTGTTTCTGCAACAAGCCATTTCGTTGCTACCGGAGATGCGTCAATCGATCACGGATTTCATGCCGCCATCGGAAGAGTCGGAATTATACGTGCTTGCCGCGCTAGCAGCGATTCGTAAAGCTGAGAACGAAAACTGTGTTGATTGCCAAGACGGACAAAGTTGTTTGTTCCCAATCTCCGGCAAGGGGATCCATGAAAAGCGTGTGGGCTCCGAACTTGCTACTGAATTTCTACGCCGCGCGTTGGAACTCAATGCATCCAATTTGCGAGCCGTTTGGTTCTTGAACATCGCGGCGATGACGCTCGGAGAGTATCCCGACTCGGTCCAAGAGTCGTTTCGATTGCCAGTTGCCCGCGTTAATTCGAGCGTCGCATTTCCTCGATTTAAAAACATCGCAGCCGACCTGGGGATTGACACTATGTCGCTTGCTGGCGGCGCGGTGGCTGACGATTTTGATGGCGACCACAAACTCGATTTCATTGTTTCTAATTGGGATCCCGGAGGAAATATTGAGTTTTTTCGCAACCGAGGCGACGGTACTTTTCAACGCATGACCGAAGCGGCCAACTTACTCGGGATCGTCGGTGGATTGAACTTAAATCATGCCGATTATGATAATGATGGTGACTTGGATTTGTTTGTCATGCGAGGCGGCTGGCTCGGCGCTCTCGGAAAAATTCCTAACTCGTTGCTCCAAAACGATGGCAAGGGTGTGTTTCGCGATGTGACCTTTGACGTCGGTTTAGCGGACAAGTTCTTTCCCACGCAAACCTCTGCATGGGCCGATTTCGATAATGATGGTGACCTCGATTTGTATGTCGGTAACGAGGATTTTCCAAACCAGTTGTTTGAGAACAGAGACGGTCATTTCCGGGATGTGGCTGCTGCCGTCGGTGTCGACGATCCATCGATGACCAAAGGTGTCGCCTGGGGTGATGTCAACGGTGACGACCGTCCGGATTTGTACGTGTCCAACATGGAGGGCGATAACCGCTTGTACATGAACCAGGAAGGTGGGAAATTTATTGATGTTGCCGCCCAGGCCGGTGTGACGAAGCCGCGAAACGGATTCCCGGTTTGGTTCTGGGACTTCGATAACGATGGCAACTTGGATCTCTACGCATCCAACTTTGAGCAGGGAATCGCGATCGTTGCCGCCGATTTTTTGGGTATCGAGTCAAAACGCGTAGCGGAATCGTCGTTTGGTAGGGATGCGCATTATCGCGGCGATGGCAAAGGTGGTTTTTCCAACGTCTCGCGGGCGCTCGGATTGACTGCCGTCACTCAACCGATGGGCTGCAATTTTGGTGATTTGGACAATGACGGGTTCCTCGACTTCTATCTGGGCACGGGGTATCCTGAAGTCGAAGCCATGGTGCCAAACTTGATGTATCGAAACGTAAAGGGAGAGCGATTTGTCGATGTTTCGGAGGCAGGCGGATTTGGACACCTGCAAAAAGGCCACGGCATCGCTTTCGCCGATTTTGATCTCGACGGGGATCAAGATGTACTTGCGGAGTTGGGCGGCTGGCTCGCGGGAGACGCGTTTCATAACGCATTGTTTCAAAATCCAGGATTCGATGCTCACTGGATCAAGATCGAACTGCGTGGTTCACAATCCAATCGGTACGGCGTCGGAGCGAAAATTCGATTGGATATCACCGATGCGGGGGTGCGGCGATCAATCCATCGCACGGTTGGCTATGGCAGCAGTTTTGGTGGCAATCCGTTGCAGCAAGAAATTGGCGTTGCCACTGCTGATTCGATCGATGTCGTCGAAGTTTTTTGGCCGACGACTCGGCAATCGCAACGGTTCGAGAACGTGCGCACGAACCAGACGCTGCGAATCGTCGAAGGGGCGAGTGCTGTGCAAGTCGTCGACGTGACAGGAGCACATCGATGAACTCGGCGAACTCAAGGGGGGCGACAAGAATTACGCCGGTTTTGGTTGCCTTGCCTCCGCGATTTGCGGGGGCGTGGAAGGGATTAGGGCGAATGCTCTTGATCATGTGGGTGGTATTGTTTTTTGGATGTCGTCCTTCGTCAACGACACAACGAGAGCCGATGCAGGATCAAGCCCCCGATCCGGCCGCGGAGATGCGGCGGGCGATGTCAGTGGGCGACTGGGGGCTTGCTAACCAGTTTTCGGAAAAAACGTTGATTGCCCAGCCCAACGACCCAGCGATTCTAGCAGACGTCGCGCGTGTGATGGCCATGAATCAGCGCCGACGTGAAGCCGCTCTTCTGATGGTCGAAGCGACCACTTTGGCTAGTTATCAACCGGAATCGCAAGTCGACTTTACCGTTCAAGCACTCATCGACGTGGGCGAAATATACGTCGCGATTGACTTTCTCAAGCAGGCGGTGCAAGTCGATCCAAAAAACGCCAAACTCCGCCGACAACTCGTCGGTTTTTTGGGTGAAACACTCCGCACGCAAGAGATCCAGCCGCACTTGCTCGAACTGTTTCGCCAGCGACAGTTCGATATTCCGCTGTTGGTGACCGTCACGGAAACATCGTCGCGACGATTTCTCGACAACTTCGCCGACATGTTGTTGCAGCGTAAGCCAGCGGATCGCCGTGTGCGACTTAGCGAAGCTTACGAGCGGTTTAGTGAGCTTGATTTCGATGCGTCGGAAAGCGTGCTGATGGACATACTTGAGCATCATCCGGACTTCGCGCCAGCGCAGACGCTTTATGGCCAAGTCTTGGTCAAACAACGCAGGTTCGACGAGTTCACCCAGTGGGCTGGGAGCGTGTCTGCGAATGCTAAGGTGTACCCAGAATACTGGCTTGCGCTGGGTGACTGGGCGAACGAACAGAAGCGATTCGCTGAAAGCTGTCATGCCTACTGGAAGGCAACGCAGTGCAATCCCAACCTGGCCGTCGCCTGGTCGAGTCTTGCGCAGTCGTTGGGATCACTGGCCGAGCCTGACGCTCCGACTGGTAACGACATTCACAACGAACAGTTGCAAGATATTGGGCAACGCATCAGTCAGCTTATCAAACTTCACACTCTTTTTTTCGACTTCAACGACGATGGTCGCCAAAGCCAACAAGGTGCTGTGAAGGTTGCCCAGTGTCTAATGAATCTGGGACGCAACTGGGAGGCCGAAGCTTGGACCGCAGTCGCCACAACCCTCACTCAAGATCCATCGCAACAACTCACTCCGCTTCGCGAAGAGATTCACAAGCGACTCAAGCAGGATCCAAGCTGGCAATCCAAGCGAGGACAATTGGCGCTCAGCGTGAACCTGGATGATTTCCCGTCGGTGGTTGTGAACCGTGATGTGAACACACGGGCACGTGTGACGGTTGTTCCCCCGTTTGCCTCGACCGATCACTTGCGGCTTACGGACCAAAGCAAGCAATGGGGACTGGAGTCGGTCGGCGGTGAAAACAATCCAGACGAAGACGGCCTAGCACCGCTGATTCATACCAATGGTGTTGGCGGTGGAGCGATCGACTATGACTTGGATGGGTGGCCGGACTTGATCGTGATGGGTGCCGGCGGCATGATGCTGCGAACCGATTCGAAGCCCAACGAGTTACTGCGAAACGTCGGCACACGCTTTGTCAAAGTTACTTCAGCAACCGGAGTTGGCGATACCGGTTTCGGCCAAGGCGTCGCGTCGGGTGATTTCAATGAAGACGGATTCCCCGATCTGTTCTTCGCTAACTTAGGGGAAAATCGGCTGCTAAGAAACAATGGTGACGGAACGTTTACCGATTGTACTGAAAGGCTTGGGGATAGCGCGACCGACTGGACAACCAACGCGTCGTTTTTTGACATCAACGGGGACGGATACACGGATCTATTCGTAACGAACTACTGCGACACGGTTCCTGCGGTGGGCCAAGCCTGTCTCAACGAAGAGGGGATGCCTGGCCCATGCCACCCATTGAATTTCCCCGCTAGCGGTGACCAAGTATTGGTTGCCCAAAGCGATGGGCAGTTCAAGGATGTTACTAAAAAGTGGATGCCGAAGGTATCGACGGGGCGCGGACTCGGCATGATTGCTGGGGCTCTTGATGGTAAGACGATGGGGGTCTTGATTGCCAACGACATGTCCGCCAATCACTACTATACGTTTGATGACGACAAGAGTCAGTTCAGTGAAAGTGCGGCAATTCGCGGACTCGCAGTCGATGGCCGGGCGATGCCCCAGGCATCCATGGGGATTGCCGCGAGCGACTTTGATAATGACGGCGATCTCGAGTTTTACGTCACCGGTTTTTCACGCGAATACAATATCTTTTACGAACAAATATCGCCCGGGTTTTGGCGTGATGAGACCAGTCGAATGAAGCTTGTTCAGCCAACCCTCATGACCGTCGGTTTCGGAACGCAAGCGATCGACTTGGACAACGACGGCGTCCAGGAAATCGCTGTAACCAATGGACACATCGGTGAGTTCAATGATCCTAAACATCCACCCTACAAGCAACCTTTTCAGTTGTTCAGTCGCAGCCAGCAGGGTGCTTTCAAGCTGCTAAAAGACGACGCTTGGGGTGAGTATTTTCGTGAATCACATGTCGGTCGCGCGATGTGGACATTGGATGTTAATCGTGATGGCAACCAAGATTTGTTGATCACGCATGCCTACGAGCCGATTTGTTTACTCGTTAATCAAACGCAGCAGAATAACCACAAGATCGCGTTTCGTCTGGTCGGTACACTCAACCAACGCGACGCCGTCGGTGCAGTGGTTCGCTTTGACTGCGGTTCGCGACAACAAACTTTGTGGGCGCTGGCCGGAGATGGATATCTCTGTTGTAATCAAAAGGTTCTCCGCGCGGGCCTGGGCGAAGTTGACCAAGTTTGCAACGTAACGGTCACTTGGCAGAATGGAAACGTGGATAAACTCGGTACACTCGATGCGGATTCTGAGTACCTCGTCGTCCAAGGAACCGAAGTGCCATTCAAGAATCGGTTGTAATAAATCATTGCTCTTGGGCGAGTTCCGGTAACCTTTCCGCACTAAGACCCGCTGCAAAAATTGGTTCTTACCCAAAAATGGACGAAAATGCGTGGCTGTGTAGCGACAGTCCATCGCAATGTATAGACTAGTTCGGTCGACTCGCATGTAGTGAGTTGAGTTTTGCCTGCTTAGGCACGTTTTCGATCAGTACTTCAGTGTTGAGGACCGTAACATGAAGAATGTGTTTTTGATGTGCGTTGCAATCATTTGTTTATCGTCGTTTTCCCTTGTTGGTTGTGGGTCGGGGACATCAACGACGGTCGTCGACGCGCCGCCTCCGAGCGAACCGGAAATGACTCCCGAAGAAGAAGCCGAGTATGCCAAGGCGATGAAAGAGTCGATGAAGTAAGACCGCGAGTTCGACCTCAGCGGACCTGCCAAGATGCGTGGCCAGACTTGGGGCCGAGTGCGAAGTCGTTCGCAACGAGTCTGGGTTACATCCCTTGGTCGACCGAAATCTTAAAAAGACGCTGCCCGAGCGGTCTCGGAAATTGCTTGCCAGCGTCTCGTCGACCAATCGTGGAATGTTTCAGCTTTATGCCAACCGTAAGATTCGCGACGTGCTAGAGGAATTGCCCAGTACCGTCGCGATGGAAGCGATCATTTTTGACTCAGGCAACCGCGGTAAACGTTCCTCCTACTCATCACATGCTGTGGCGGCAGCTTTGCGTTCTGGAATGTCCGGCGTCTGTACGGTTCGTCCACCGAATAGTGAACTGTGCAGCGGCCAGTGGGCGGATAATCCGGGATCCTTCTCGCCAAGCAGCTTTCACCAAGGCGGCGTCCATGTCTTGATGGGTGACGGTGCCGTGAAATTCGTTACGGATTCGATTGAAGCAGGCAATCAAAGTGCTCCGATTGTCACCAATAGCAACAACCCTGGTGCGAAGAGCCCCTATGGCCTGTGGGGCTCACTTGGTACGCGAGCTTCGAAAGAGGTTGTCCAAGATTTTTAATCGCGCCTCGATTATCAGTTGATTTGCATCGAACCTCGCCTGCATAACGTGGGCGAGGTTTTCTTTTGCTGACGCCTCAGTCCTCCGGATGCACCCGAATGTAGTGATCGTGGAATGTCATCCCTTGCTCAAAGCGTAACGGTGGCATGTGGCACTCGATGCAGCCTGTTTGGGGCGATACTGGACATGCGACGTGATCGGCGGTGTTCTCAGTGTGGCATTGAACACAGTCGTCAACGTACGCTTGGTTTGACTTTGCCGTCGACGCTTGATGGGGGTTGTGGCAGGTCGTGCATTTAAATTTGCCACGTGACTGTAGGTAACATTGACTGCGAAGCATTCCCACCGGCTGGAATCTCGCCATCAACCTCGGGTACTCTCGCAGTTGCTTCGGTGAAAAGTCGATTGGCAATCGGTGGCAATCACCGCATAGTTGCAATTCGGATTCGGCATTCCAGTCTTCGTTTCCAACCGAAAACGGGGGCGGGGTGTTCGATAGCCTGGCTTGACGCACATGCTCGCTGCCGGGGCCGTGGCATTTTTCACAGTTCACGTTGGGAATTAAGTCGACGATGTTTTTGTCAATGATTTTTCCCGAAGTCGTATGGCAATTCACACACGCATGCATATGTTCGTCTTGGACAGAGTTGCCAAAGAATTGAGCCATCGTCGTTGGCGAGCTGCCGATTTGCCCCGGTGTCAACCCAAAATGATCGTCGGCTGCAAACCACGATACTCGATGCTCGATCCCCAAGGTGTCTTCGTCGGCATCCGAAACGAGCGAAAGGAAGGTTACCGCGTTGTGCCCCGATCCCAACGCAAATTCCAGCGGAAAAGATTGATTGCTGGAGGCGTCGACACGTTTAACTCGCAAGCCATTTTCATCCATCAAGTACTCTAGTAATCCATAGGGTTCACTAGCATCGAGTGTTTTCCCAACAAACTTTTTGGCGATATCAGAGTCACGCGTGTTGACAAAAGTTGACGCATGCCCTGATTTGCTGTGCAGATGAAAATTCTCTTCATGACACTCGCCGCAAACTTGGCGGCCGACAAAGGTCGGAGTTAAACTGGCAGGACTGACAGTCGTCTCGAGGGCGAGATCAGTCGAATTCGAAGGAGAGTCGATCGGTCTAAGAAGCAGAGCGATTACGACCAGAGCGATTGCGATGACGACGAGAATGAGGCGACCCAACGTTTGCTCCCAAGAATGTATGCCGGATTGTGGCTTCGACTTCCAGACGCCTCGAATTCTAACACGGTCGAGTCCCCCCTGAACCGTGAGACGCGATATTTTAGAAAGTCGAGTATGCTTAGGGTTCAAAATTTTCTAGCACGAGCGTTGGGAACTAAAGAATTGATATTTCGATGCTGTAATCGCAACTTCATCGGAGCGATCGGATGTTGCTTGTGGGTTATTTCCTGCGGTTGCACGCCCGAACAGTCGCTTTCGGTGCCTGCGGATCCTGTGGCCGAAGCGCCGCCTGTTCCGCCGGAACAGCTTGCTCCGGTCACTCCGGAAATCGACCTGCCGTCGTTGTTACTCACCGCCACACAAGCTCTTGAGACCGGGCACGTCGAAGCTGCCGGAAATTCCATCCGCAAAGCGTTTGCGATGGCCCCCGACAATCCGCAAGTCGTCTTCATGATGGCATTGGTGCTAGGCGAGGAGCATCGCTATCCCGAAGCGATCATGATGCTGGACGAGCTGGCTGAGGCTGTGCCTGAGACGCAGCTGCCGGCGTTGGGCCAGACCGCAGAGTGGTTGGTGCAATCTGGAGACTGGGAGGCAGCGGAAACTCGCTACCGAGCAGTGCTGGATGTGGTCCCGGATGCTGCGATGGCTCATCGTCAGCTCGCGCAACTTTTGATGCGTCAGGGACGGCGACTCGAAGCCTCGCTGCATCTGAAAGCATTGTGCGAACAAGGTAACGTCGAAGAAATTGAACTTCGTTCGCTGCTGAGTCTCTCGGCACCCTTCGCGGCTGATGCATCACGGGAACAACTTGACCCGATCGGTTCGCTTGGCAGAGCTCGTGCGGCAGCCGGCAAGGAGCAATGGGATCTCGTGATCGCGGAACTGAAGTCCACAGCATCCCCGACGCCTGCAGAGTCGGCACTGCTGGGGCGTGCTTATGCAGAGCAGAAGGATTTTGCATCGCTAAAACAGTGGAACGAAAGTAACACGGTGGCCGACAATGTGAACGCAGATGCATGGTTCGCACGCGGTGTATCGGCCGCTCACGAGCAGGAAGATCGCCGTGCCGTGAAGTGTTTTTGTGAAGCAGTCCTGCGTGACTCGACCGATGCCGACGCGTATTTCCAATTGGCGGCGTCACTAAATCGTTTAGAGGCGACGGTCGAGGACGTAAGAACAGAACAAGCCGAAATGGTTCTGCAACGCGCCAAGTCGCTCGCGCGAACTCGCGAGATTGGTCAACAATTGGCCCAGTCAGATCAACGTGACTTGAGGGAACTGGCTGAGTTGGCGAAGCGACTCGGCGACCTGGAGCGTCCACTCGAATCGCTCTCGTGGCAAGCGGTTCGAATCGCCTACGGCCGTTCCAGCATTGCCGAAGATGTTCTGCAGTTGCAGCTCGTCGAGATCAATCGTCAACGAATGGAACTCGTAAATAATCCACAACCTCCCAGCCGCTCGTTTGTGCTCTGCGGCATTGATCACGAGTCGATCGCGATCGACGATGAAACCTCAGTCAAAGGGGAACAGCAGCGCCCGAACGATTCAAAGAACGAATGACGGGGGTGGGCGTTTAAGCCGCTTGAAACTCTGTCTGCGTTCTAGCGGTGCGGCGCGGGGCCCAATGCCATCGACTTTGGGCAGCGCGCGGCGCAAGCCGTCCGCTTGCGGCGAGTAAAACCTTCGAATGAGACCGGGCTTGCGCCGCACCGCTACAAAACACCCACCTTGTCTATTGCCGTGGTAGATGGCATTGGACGCCCGCCCTTGGGAATTGCGGAATATGTCGTAGTGTTGTCTTGCCGGTCTGACGCTTGGCTTGCGGTGCGTGTGCCGGGTTGGAGGGCTGAGTGGCGGCGTTAATCGCTTGCTAATTACAGGACTAAGGGGGTTGCCTGGGGGGTTGTGGGTGGTAATATAAATCAATTGATCGGTCTGCTCATTTCTTTCCACCGCCTCGATCCAGCGATCCTGCGATAGCACTTGTATGAACCCGATCGATCCCCCACGACTCTGCGGCGAATCACTTGGGACGGTCCGTTTCAAATGCCACCCCGAGGATTTTCAGGTCGAAGAACTGCTCGGTTTCCAGCCGTCTGGTGATGGCGAACATTGCCTGGT
>NZ_JBFHFD010000050.1:0-24363 GCF_041583735.1 Novipirellula sp. | reverse complement strand
CTTCAAGACAAACGAATATGCGAACTTGATTGGAGGCGCAGCCTACGAGCCGAAGGAAGAAAATCCGATGCTCGGATTTCGCGGTGCATCACGCTACTACTCACCATCGTTTCGTGAAGCCTTTGGGTTGGAATGCAAAGCCGTGCAAAAGGTCCGGCAAGAAATGGGGCTACGCAATCTGAAACTGATGATTCCGTTTTGCCGAACCGTCGAAGAAGGTCGCAAAGTACAGGATGAAATGGCGAAGCACGGACTGGTTCGCGGGCAAGACGGACTCGAAATCTACGTGATGTGCGAGATTCCCAGCAACGTGATTTTGGCAGATCAGTTCGCCGAGATTTTTGATGGCTTTTCGATCGGATCAAACGATTTAACGCAGTTGACGCTCGGAGTCGACCGTGACTCTGAGATCGTGGCCCACGTTTTCGACGAAAACAATGAAGCGGTGAAACGCTCCATCGCGTCGGTGATCCAGGCGGCGAAGGCCAACGGAGCCAAAATCGGAATCTGTGGCCAAGCCCCAAGCGACTACCCCGAGTTTGCGGAGTTCCTGGTCGAGCAAGGTATCGACAGCATGTCGCTCACCCCCGACGCGGTCGTCAAAACAACAATGAACGTGTTGGAGGTTGAAAAGAGACTGCACTTAAACCCATAGCCCCCAAACGTGCGCAAGAACACAAGCGAGTCTGAGGACTTTGCCGGTGGTGTTCGCGCCGCTCCGCTATAAAAACCACTCGCTTAGGGCCAGGGGTAGATTGCATTGGGCGTAAGACACCGGGTGATGCGTGGGACCCGGCCGCTGACGCGTCGCGGCTCAATAAGTCAACAAGCGGTTTGCTGATTTCGCGGCCCCGTTTCGCGGTCGATAAGTGGGATCGGCGAAAGTCTGTGTCTCGGTCGCTGCTTGCGAACGTGGCATCGCCGCTACTTTCGCGTCACCCAAGATGGCTGACGTCGGGCAAATCGGACAATGCGTTAAGGTTTGCTTTTCCAGAGTTCAACGTGCATAACGTCGTTCTTTGCATCGGTCCCCTCGGTGCTGCGTCCCCGCCGGACGTCGGATTCGAGCAGACCGAGCAATCGATTGGCAACATCGGGTTCGCTCAAGTAGAGATTGTTGGTCTCGCCGAGATCCGACGCCAAGTCGTACAGTTGGGCTTCGAGGGCGTCAGCGGAAACATTTTTCTCACGCGGTGCGGTCAACCCGCCCGACCCCCGAGCGAGCAACAGTTTCCAATCCCCCTGACGATAAGCAAAGTGGCCGTCGATTGCGTGGTGAATGATTCCCGCTCGAGTGGTCTGGATCGGTTGACCATGCAGCGCTGGCAAAAAACTGACGCTGTCTTCAGCGGAGCCCGCCGGCAACTCGGTCGCTAAAATTTCGGCGCACGTGGCCATCAGATCCCACTGGCCGATCGTTTGGTCCGATCGCGTTGCCGGTTCAATTTTGGCGGGCCAGCGAACAACAAACGGCACTCGATGGCCGCCCTCCCAAAGGTCACCTTTGGAACCTCGCAGCGGCCCGCTGACGTAGTGTCCCTTTTCTTTCAGCTGTTCGATTTTGGCCATCTTTGAACAGCCGTTGTCGGTGGTGAAAATAACGATTGTATTTTCCGCGCCGGGTGACTGATCGACCGCATTGACAATCGCGCCGACGACGTCGTCGGTCTGCATGACAAAATCACCGTAGCGGCCTACAGCGCTCTTCCCGTTCCACTGAGCCGATGGCACAATCGGGGTGTGGGGTGAGTTCAGTGCAATGTACGCAAAATACGGTCGCTCTGCTGTTTGCCGCTTGATGTACTGGACCGCTTTTTGTTTCAGCATCGGCAGCACGTCCACCGCTTCGAAATCCGGCTCCGCCGGTCCTTCACGCTGGTATTTCTTGGTTGCCGTCGCCTGGCCAACGAAGCGATCATTTTCGATGTAAATAAACGGTGGCATGTCGAGCGAGGCCGAGATGCCATAAAAGTAGTCGAAACCTCGCGCCGTTGGACCATTTTCGATCGTGCCCGTCCAATCGATGTTCTCGGGGCTGTGACCTTTACCCGGAGCTTTGCCATCGGTGGTAGGGAGATCCATTCCCAGATGCCATTTGCCGATCGCTGCGGTGTTGTATCCCTGGTCCTTCAAGAAACCCGCTACGGTCACCCGGTGCGGATCGATCAGCGGCGGGCTATATCCATACAGCACGAACCGTTGCAGTTGGGTCCGCCAGTTGTAGCGTCCGGTCAGGATGCTGTATCGGGTTGGCGTGCATACCGACGACGACGAGTGCGCGTCCGTAAAATGCATGCCTTGCGATACCAATTGATCGATGGCCGGCGTAGGCACCTTGCACCGATCGGGATTCATCGCAGACACCTCGCCGTATCCCATATCGTCTGCAAGGATGAATACGACGTTGGGGCTGTTTGTCGGGGCAGCTCCTGCGACACCAACCAGCGCCGCGGTGCTAAACGCGATAAACAGAAGAGCCGTTTTGGGGGCGAATGTAGCCTTCATCATGCAACCTGATCTTGATAGAGCTTGGCCAGTTTGGTCTTGGCCAAAAGCAACACCGCCGTTGGCCACAGCCTAAGAATCACTCTTCTTCCGCGTCGGGTTCCACATAGCCATCCTCCCACTGCTTCTCATATTGATTTGCGCCTTCTACCAGCTCGGGATGTTCTTCAAGGTATGCATTAAGTTCATCCTTGCTGCCACCCGTCACGGAATTGCTTTGTTCTGAACAACCAGTCATTGCCGCAACCGACATCACGGACAGGAGAGCAGCAAACACACACGGTTTTGAGATAATTCGTTTCACGATATCGATCCAAAAAGTAAAATAAATGGTCTCCCGATGCGTCTGCCACAAGGCGAGACACACCGGCGCAATGACGGTGCCCGCCCGATGGCTGACACCGTTTCGTAACCTATCAACGCACGTAAGCGTTTTTGAGATCTCTTTCGTCCATGATCATTGCATCCATGATCATGGATGAATTGACGACAGACTCACGCGGAGCAGAAGCGGGATTAAAACTCGGAGTCAATGACCTCTTTGGCCGCTCGAGTGCCCAAAGCGCCCCACAAACCATAGGGGCTCTCCGACCCCGGTGGCGTAGCGGACCCAAGCGTTGCCACCCTGGGTGCTTCTTGATTTCCAGCTTCGATCGAGTCAGTAATGAATTTGACTGCCCCGTCGCCCATCAGCACGTGGACACCACCTTGATGGCGACTGCTGGGCGGCGCGATGGCTGCAGCTCGTGAATTGGAAGACCCCAGACACATCCGTTCGTTCGGAGGCCAGATCGTCGTCATTCCAGAATAAGCGGGAGCCGCCCAAGCCCATTTATACCCACGTCGGCGTTCCGCGTTTCCTTCGGTTTGCTGAGACGTATGCCAAAATTGGGGACGCTCGGGATCCGTATTGGGACACAAGTTAGACGGGACACGATCCGTGAGCCGTCTGCCATCGATATTCGTTGATTCGTAACCAAACTCGGTTCGTTTGTCGCGGTCTCCTAAGTCGGTCGCGATCTCGCCGCCAGCAATGGTGTTGGACAGACCATCCAAAACGTCACGGAACCTCGTCGTTTGTCGCATCACGAACATCCCACGCTGAGCAGCCCGCACAGCCTGAGACGCTCGAGGAACACCGGCTGCGTTCTTGGCGCCCTCGTGTGACTGGTGCGGGCTATCGCCGTAGCAGTAGGCGTAATTGGTTCTTCCCTGCGACGGAAGCCCGTCGCCAGGATCGCTGGGGCAACGCAGTGCCGCAATGTTGGTACGCCAGGGGACGTAGTTGTTCGCACCATGATGAGATAACCACATCTCTGGGTTGGGGCCCATCGGCTGCCAAACATCGTTAGTGGTGGAGGGGTCGCCGTCGGCGTCAAGCGGATTGGAGATCTGTTCCCAAAGACTTTGTTGCTCGAAGAACGGTGTTAAGCCGACCAACCAATTCAAGTACACGTTATTGGCATTGGTTCCTGGCACAACCGCACTCGCAGAGGTGACTTTTGCCGTGCCGCTTCCGGCAGGCGGCAATTGCTTGTAGGCAGAATGGTAGTTGTGCATCGCCAAGCCGAGTTGCTTCATATTGTTGCTACAACTCATTCGCCTCGCAGCTTCGCGGGCCGCCTGCACGGCTGGCAACAATAGCCCGACGAGGACGCCAATAATTGCGATGACAACGAGAAGCTCCACCAATGTGAAGCCAGAATGTTGTGACTTTTTCATGTCATTCACCAGAAAAGAGAAAAGAAAGCGACTAACGCAGCCTGAATCGTTGGCTATCCCACTCCATCTAACGGATGCAGCAGACAAACCGAATTGTTCAGAGAAAACGGTCGAGTGGTCGAAAAGATGCAGGAAAATGGGATTCAAGTGCGAACGGGACGCCGATCTGACATCCTGGAAATTACATTCCAACGCCGCACTTAATCGATGACGAGCAGGGGGAATTTCTTAACTACAAAAATGCAGGAAATTCACGTTTTTTAAAAGATCATGGTGCTGGATCACCGGCGAATCGAACCACCCACGCGTCGGAATACCAAGCTCATCATTCCATTAAGGCAACCACGATTCAATAATTTATTGCGACACGGGGTTAATCAACTGCGACGCGGAGATCAGCCTTCATTTCCGACATGGATCAACAGAAACATCCCGTTTTGATGGGTAGAACAAGAGCCAGTCAGACGGATTGTTGGTGAGAAACATGCTGTGTCCCTCTGCCGCTCTGCCGTCCACCCTTTCAGTCGCGATAGCGACTGAAAGCACCTAGCTGCGGGCGTGAGCCCGCAGAAACGTTCCCCTGCCTCAATCCCAAGTCACGATAGCGACGGCAGCAGCAAACATGACTTGCGAGGGGCCGCTATCGCAACAAGATCTGCGCACCTCATAGTCGCTCGGCTTTCCAAGCCGACTGCGATTATTCACTTGCAGCAAATCGCGTGATCGGCAGTCATTCATTGAAACCACGCGTGCACCAACAGCGATCATCGCACCACTCGCACCGCCGCATCGGATGTAACCGTCTGCGGGGACAGACGAATACGAATCCGCAGCGTTACCCGTCGACGCTCAAACCCATCACGCTTCGCCCCCGATCTCGACCGGCTTACTTTTCCGAGATGGCTTAAAGTAAACCAACGCTCAGTAGCTGACTCTCCTGTTTTGCAGCACACCGTTTTGCTTATCAACGAAGTGCTCGCCAAATCAGCTGGCTTGCTGATTCCGCATTCACTCTACGCGGCCCGATTGGTGTGTCCGTCATGTGATTGTCACCTCACCAAGGGCACGATCGACGATGCCAAGTTCTTTTGTGAGAAATGCGGATCAGAATCCGCCCGTTCAACTGGCGTCCATAGCCATGTATCGCTTGCACGCGTAGAAGACTTGGAAGATCAAACGTAGTTCACGGTCACACAAGTTCTTCAGGTTTGGCGGCAGCGAGGGACGAGCCTAATCCCAAACGCAATGTCCAACGCGAGCCGCTTTGTGGCGGGAGGAGGCTGGATCGTTAAAGCGACGTCGTTTGACATTGCCAAACGCTGGCGGAGAGTGCAGCTCGATGCATCACAGTGCCCCGGATGAAGTGCTGCATTCAGAGGAATACAGGAAAATCGGTGACAGGAAAATGATGATGCTGCATTTGGGGGCTGATCATTTTTCTGTCCCTCATCTTCCTGTAAATCCACCTTTATTTGATTGGTCGATGAAGCGATGTTTCGCGAAGCCGATTTTTACACAACCGAACATTGCAGCAACCCACTGCACCTCGTCCTAAAATATCGACTAGAATCGGAAGCCGAATAAGCGAGTCTCAAGCGTGGAGCCTCGCAACCTTTAAGTACGACGCCGAGTCGTACATCACGACCTTGTGCGGCCTATGCTCGAATGAGTTTCAATCCGTACCAATCGCCCGACTCGAGCCCCGTCGAAGCAGAGCACCGCCCATCGCGTGATGGCACTCGTGCCGTACGCATCGCGATTTATTCCCATCTAGCGATCGTAGCAATGACCGGAATGGCGATGACTCACGATACAAGATCGGTGATCTGGTCTGAACGCTGGGAACCGTTCCTGGAACTTGCACTATTGATCGGGCTAATCGGAATGTTCATTTGTCCTGTCATGTTGTTGGTCGCGGTTTGGCGTTCGTCCCTGTCGCCTTTTCGTCGTTTCGCAGCTCTAGCAGTGGGTGGCGGAATCGTCTTCGCCCATTTCATCGCCCTAATCCCCAGCGTCCAGTAGTTGACGGCCGCATATGATGGTGCTTACGCAAGGTCTGCATCGTGGCGGGGATGCGACAGGATCGTTGACGCAATGTCAGTCGATGATAAAGAACCTTAGCTCTTGGTGCAGTCAGATGCACCTAACGCACTTTGTTGGATACCGCGTTATCTCGCGTTCAGGAGATTACAGGAAGATGGGTGACAGGAAAATTTTGATGCTGTCGGTTTGACGCTGACCATTTTTCGGTCGCAATGAACGTGCTGTCTCCATCCTTCTGGCTCAGCGAAGGAAGAAAGGACAAACGAAAATGGGGCGGGGGTGGATTCGGTTGAAGGACGCCAACGACGTGAATTGCGGGGCGAAACCGCAAGGGGACGTTTCGGCGGTTGCATCGGCGGTTGCATTGCGTCCGATTCCATCCGAGTTGCTGGATGTAATCCGGCATTGGGAAGCCGAGCACGGCCAATCATCGAACGCGGCCGCCGGGGACGTACTGTGACGTGTGGAATACAGTGTTCCGGGGTAATGCCGTCTTGGCTGGAAATCGCGTTAGACGCGATGTGGGGCGCGATAAACGGATTTACAACGCTGGATAGTTCGAGCAAAGATAAGGGAATGCACCGAAGCTGCGTGTCGCGTTAGTTCTCGTGGGGCGATCAATCCAGCTGTTTGACTTCGGGCTTCGCCACACCGATGTGAGTTACGGGGGTTAATTCTGCACGTAGGTGGATTAGCCGAAAGCTCTGAGATGTGACACGGATCCATCTCTGCCCTCGCCACCAATGTGATTTTCGACGGATTGTTTCGCTGCACCAGTGGCCGACATCGGTGGTCGTTTGGTGAGCCGCATCCTGCCGGCATTGTGTCGACCGTCGCGGCAAAGAGAGGAAACACAGTTCGGCCGTCAAATCTAAATGGGGCGGAAGCGTTGAACCTTGGGGGGCTTTTCGTTCGAGCGATTTGGTGTTTGATGAAAAGGAGATCGCTGAATATTTAACCCTAATCTGCCAGCGTTCAAACCGTCCTTGTCACACTGGACGCATCTCGAGCGGAACGATGCGAGATAACCCTCTATCCCAGCTTCAATCCTGGGCTTTGGCATTTCCTACCAGAACACGTTTTGGAGTAAATGCATCGATCCCTTACGCTGCTCTCTGTGCAACGCAGATCCCTCACATGCAAACAGAGTGCAAGAATGCAAACAATTACCGATCAAGAATTTTGGGCGAATCTTATCGAGCAAGGAAGACTTCGTCGAGAATTGGAAAGCCGAATGTTGATCAATGAGCGGATAATCGATTTCTTGACCCGATGCAGGTCTCGTGGCGCTCGATACTCGCCGGGGCGGACTCGTTTGCCCAACCACTCGCAACTAGCGATGTACTGCGGTTGTGACGTTTCGACGATCGGTCGAATCCAAAAGGGCAGAACTAAGAATCCACCACTTTCCACGATCGCGATTCTTAGCGTGTTGGCCTGCATCTATCCCTCGGTTCCAAAAGAGGATTTGCTAGAAGAACAAAGGGCCAGGATTGCCGATGCGGATCGATGGCTGCAAACAGACGAGCGTACACGCAGTGAACTCCGTGAAGCATTAGTTGACGGCATCATGAAGCGACGCTTTGACGTCGAGCAAAATTAATTTGCGATCTGGGATCCGCCCTCGACAATAGCGGTTACTGAACCTCCTCAACCAACAGTTTCAGCAGTTGGTCGAAGTATGGGTCTTCACCTGATAACGGGTCTTTGGACTTTTCAAGCAACTTGACGCATTTCTGCTTGTCGCCTGACCTGTATGCTGCCATCGCTTCGTAGTAATCAATGCGAGCTTCGGCAAGCGAACGTTCGCGGCCGGTCGATAACTCAGCTACCGCAAGACGATTGGCATTTAAGCTCTGTGTCGTTCGTTCCATCGCATTTGTTTCGCCAAGCACTGAGTTGAGGCGAACAATTAAGATCCAGTCTTTGGCGAGAATTCTTTCCAATACTACGCGAAACCCCGGTGGTGCGTCTTCGACCACGTTTTGGCTTTCTAATTCGCTAAAGGTGTACCCACTCGGTTCACCATCTTTCATTGGGTGTCCGCCCCAGCTTGAAAAGGTGATCCAGTCAGAGACGTTTTGACCCAGCGAGTAATTGTATCCGCCGCCGGCCAAAAAGAAGACCTGGCCTTTGTCGGCATTCAATTCCACTTCATTTTGCTCGGCTAACATCTTCTGAATCTTCGATAGGCGTGCACCGTCTTTTTCAGCGAGCACCCATTCGAAGACATTGCCGTGCATGTTGAACAACCCCCAATCGTTCCGTGTTCCGCTTCCCACCGGTTGAGGCTCTGTTGCGGTCGTTGCAAAATCTCGCTCGTTTCCCAATGCGAGTTTCATGAAGGCCGACAATATCTCTACTGCGCGTCGGGGGTTCTCGTGTTTGGCGGCAACATCGAAAACTTGATCTTGGGTTCCAACAAAATTTCCTCTATCGGCGAAATTCTTTTTCCAAACGTCTTCACAGTCGGAACGGACATCACCAGGGATGTCGTCTATTTTCGGCCAAGTACCGAAGTGTGGTCGTTCCTCTGTCTTTTCGACGTTGCCAATTGTTCGGCACGCATATTGCCACTCATCGCGGGTTGGAAGACGAAAGCGGCGATCCTCAATCGATCCGGTGGAGGATTTTGAACTTTGATCAATTTCGTTGAGTGCTTCACAGAATGCTGCAGCTTCGAATACGGTGACACCTCTAATTGGAAATGCATCGCCTTTCCCCCCGGAGTCCCCAGCAAGCATTCGGTCGAGAACCGTTTCCAATGCTGACGCTCCCATTACCGCCTTGTACTGTTTCTGCGATACCTCTGTTTCACCTATATAATAGCCGCTCAATGTCGCCAAAGCAGCACCTCGCGTTATTTTATCCATCATGGCGTTCCCTGAAGGAGCGGCTAATGGTTTCGGCTTTCCTCGCAGGAGCTCGCCTTCAGGGCAATAGTGAAATCTCACTTCCAAGACACCATCAACTCCACGGACATTAACAATTACTTCCTCACCAGCACGCGGTTCTGCCGCGAGGCTGTCTTGCACTGCCAAAAACGAAATAAGGATACATAGTAAGGCAAACTTGAGGAGAAACTTCATCGTGCAAAGCTCAATAGTAAAACAGGGCGAAATCCGACATTGGGACTCTGCTGACTCGCGACGCGAGAGCGTCGCACGGGGAACTGCTGATTGAATCGAGTGTCTTGGTCCGATCCACCACGAACACTCTTGTGTGACATTTCGACCGATGCAGCCATATCCTTTTGTGGAAGTCTGCTGAGTATATTGGCGACAAGTGGTGAGACCGATTGTCTCTTTGGCGTTTCAAATCGTTTCAAGGACGGGGTGTATTTCACAACAGTGCAAGAACCGTCAAACAACCGGTTTTCATAGCTGTCCATACACCATTCACTTAATCCACCGGCTAATCCGTGAATGCCGCTTGGGGTCACGTCTACAGACGGTTGCAAAGTATCAATTCCCTCTGAATCGGACACTGCTACGCCCCAAGGGTAAATGCGTTCCGTCTGTCCACGTGCGGCACACTCCCATTCAATTTCGGTGGGCAAACGCACCTCTAACCCTATACGACGCTGAAACGCCACGCAAAATGCGGTTGCTTCTGTCCAAGACACATTGGCTTTAGCTACCGAAGTGTCTGAGCTCTGCGGCATTGACTCTTCCGCAATACTTGATTCGGTATGGTCATCCAATGCTGACATCGTTGGTGGCTCCCGCTCATTTAAAGTTGCAGAAGCAGTTGATTCAACAATTGCCTCGTATTGGCCAACCGTGATCTCACGATCGAGAACAAAAAAGCCCGTTGTGACTTGAACTTTTTGAGCAGGGCTTGCGTTGTGTCCAAACAAGAGCTGGTCCGACGCTTTCGCAACTTCAATTCGTTGTTTCTCAGAATAGCCGACGGAATATTCACCAGGTAAGACTAACACAAACCGAAACTCAACCTTCGACTTTGGATCGACGTAAATCAGGTCTCCGTTTCTGATGGACTCCAACTTTACAGCCCGCTTGTAATCTAAGATGCCTTCGTCGTAACGTCCGAGTTTTACAAGCACACGCCCTCTCCCCAGATAGGCGTCGGCCAAACGTAGATTCTCACGTATCGCCGCAGAATAGAGCTTGCCCGCTTCGTAGTACTCACCAGTGATTTCTTTTGCAATGGCTTTTTGTAACAGCGACTTGTTACCCGCAGTCGGCTCAACGCTTTCAAGTGAATCGGGATTTTCCACCGATGGAATGACGGTGGGGATTTCGACCTCTACCTTTTCTGCAATTTCGTTACGCGTCGTAGCGTCTACAGGATGAACCACTGCCGGTTTATCTGGATCGGGGTCGGACCTGTTGGACGGCATTTCGCTGCGAGTCGATTCCTCTTGCGCACACACGTGCTCTGTTTGGCAAAACAGCAGTTCCCCCAATAGGAAAACCATCCACAACCAACATCTGCTGTGAGTCATCGGAACCGCCCCTCAACAATTGCATCGAACGGGTCCATCCTACTTGCCTTATTCGCCGGGATGATTGCGCCAACCGTGCAGCAGGTGAGTGCACCGATTACGACCAATGCAATATCTTTAGGTCCGATAATCACATGAATGACAGGCTTGACCTGAGCCAATGCAGATGCGGTCGATGGTTGCCAATTAAAAAAGATCGCTGCTAATGCACCGAACGAGATCGTCACAACTGCCGCCAAGACGCCGATGATCGCAGCGCGCAGGAAAATCATGTAAAACACACCGAATCGCGATACCCCCATAACTCGCAAGATTCCGATCGTCCCCCGTTTTCGCTCAGTGGAATCCAACAAAACACTGAAGACAGTTATCACGCCAAAGGAGAATACGCCGATGCCGACAATCAGAACGAGTAGTCGCAAAGATTTATCCTGCTGTTGAATCTCACGAATGCGTGTCACTTCGGACATAATTGCGAAGCCACGTTCTCGCAAAACCTCTGACACCGCTGGTACCTTGTCAATCGTGTCGGCGTACAGCCTCGCTTTGTTGAATAGTGTCTCTTCCGCGTTGGGAACGAAAAGTCGGCTAGCAGGGTCATATTCAACCGTTCCGGCTTTGTCCGCATTCAACAAGGACAACAAATCCATCGGCACAATCGCCGTCTTCATCGCGTTAGTAGTTGACTTGGATTTAACTTCCTCTGTTTCAATAATGTCGCTCTGCGGTAATTCATTGGTACTGACAACATGAGGTTGCGAGTCTCTAAGGCCTTGTTGAGAAGCTGACGTTTCCGATGGTGCCGTTTCAACCTTGTCTAGTGCTTTCTCTTCAGGACTAACATCGAATTCAGGTGATATTGTTACGGGGGCTGATTCTTGCGACTCGGGATAATCGCTCGTATTGATTGCGACCTCCGTCGCGTCCTGGGTTGAGCGACTCTCGGCTGAAACTTTAATTTTTGCCCCACTCGCAGATTTAATCTCAACTACTCCAGGCACGTCTGCTTCGTCAAAAAACTGGACTGAAAAGGTATCGGCATCAAAATTAAATGCTCCGTCACGATCATGCAGATAAAGCCGTAACCATGTAACCGAAGGCAATGAGATTCCAACCAGCCGGTATTCGCGATCTAAAAGCTTCACATCGAGTGGTTCGTTCCACGGAATGACAACGTCGTCTGCTTCGGTGAAGCGAGATAGTTGTCCGGGAGCCAGGTCTAGCGTTTGCTGCTCCCCCGTGGTCGGCGTGCTCAGACGATAAACCTCGAGACTTTCGAGCGAATCGGGCTTTAAGACCCCATGCAGCGTCCTGGTCTGCTCATCATTTACTTGTTCGAGTGTAAAGCCACGTTCTTGAAGTGTGCGCATATCCTCATCGGAAAGAAGACTACCTTTCTCACACACGATCAAGTAACTTGAATAGCGATCGGGCGCAGAAATCTTGAACGCAGGCCAGCCAAACATTTTCACCTGATAGCCCATCACATACTGTTCCATCGCGGCGAGCATATTCACATCTACGTAGCCGACATTGTTTTGCTCGGCTCCGGTGCGTGCGATAATCTCGCCTACCATTAATTCCAAGGATGCGGTCTCGACGATTCCCTCTCGAGCACGTTCAACCGTCGCGACAACCTTGTCACCAACCTTGACTTGAAGTTCCTCGGCCAAGCTGCTAATTAATGCAACTTCTCGCTCACCAAGTCCTTTGGGGTCCACGCCATATTGCCGAAGGATCGGATCGCCGGGACGTGTGGAATACAGTGTCGCACGATCAACTTTTCGAGGTGTCTCACCACTGACTGAAGTGAGAGAAACCAAACGCTGAATTTCGGGGATGACAATCTCGACACCCGGAATCTCCTTTTCATATTTCTCAACAGCATCCATCGTCATTAGTTCGCCGTGCTGGCCAGACCAAAACACGACCTGTCGTCCAGTAGGACTCTTTAGCAACTCTTCTCGCAAGTCAGCGAGGTGACCATTCCGAAGCCCCAGCAGCAAGAGGATCGGCAGACAGATCCCGGCGACGATGATCACGTGGTGCTGGACCGACTGCCACAGTCGCACAACGTCCAATGCGGTTAAACTGTTGTAGAGTGTGAGTCGTTTCATTTCGATACAGGTTGTGCCGTAAGAATTTCGACCACACGCCCCGCAGCCCGATTTTTCTCAGGTGCCATGCGGATGGTCATGTCTGCGAACTCACTTGCCAGCGTTTCATCGTGCGTAATCATCACGACGGCACCGGGATCTTCACCTTCGAGTTGCGATTGTTTTAATTGTCGCAGAGACGCCCTCGCCAATTCTCGATTCAAAGCTGACGTCGGCTCGTCCACAAAAACAAGTCGCGGACGGTGTGCGATTGCGCGTGACAGGACGACTCGCTGATATTCGCCACCCGATAGTTTATTAATTCGGGCGTTGGCGAGACGGTTGTGATCACTGCTGTGATTACCTGTGTCATCGACCGGACCCGTCGATCCGTTCGATTCCCCGGTACATTGATTCAGACCAAACGCTGAAAGAAGTTCATCAACGCGACGATGGGTCTCACGACGGCTGAAGCCGTTGAGTCGTAGTGGAATCGCAATATTCTCGCGAACCGTCAACGAACTGAGTAGTTCGCCGCTTTGCAATGCGAAACCAATATGTCTTCGACGTAGCTGCTCAATTCGCGTCTGGCAATTGTGGCTCCAAAGTTGTTTCAAGTCATACGTAGCAAGCGAGCCATCCGCCTGTCGTCCTGAAATTATGAACTCGCCAACAGAGCCAGAGTCTGAAGGCCGGCGAAGAAGTCCGAGCACACTCAGCAGCGTTGTTTTGCCGCAACCGCTCGGTCCGAGCAACGCGGCAAACGTTCCTGGAAAGATCGCCAGTCGTTCGGGCACCGTGACAACAAAACTCTCCCCGCTTTCCGGATCGTGTAACCGCTGTTCAAGCTGGTCGACAGCCAAGATTGGCGTCGTTGAATCGGCTTGTGACATTTCGTACGCTTCCTACGGTAGTTCGGACAAAGCCAAAAACGTGAATTGATCAGAGTCCTCGTTGTTCATGGTCGTCCAATCAGTCTTCCCACCAAGCACCAACGATTTAGCTCTATCGCGAGCGGTGCCCAGTGATTCGAGCCAATTGTTAAATGCAGGTGTTGTCATTACCGCAATCTCCTGAGCACTCACTTCCAGTGCTGGAGTTTTCAAGGGGAAATCAAACTGAATCACATTGGTTAGATTGACGTTTTCATCAATTTCCTGACCAGCGACCTGAGAAGCAATTGCACGTTTTAGATCTTCCAATATGTCTGCAACATTTTGCCGGTCAGCTTTGTTAGCCTTGTTTTTAAACGTTGTATGCAGCGAATCAAGGATACTAAATAAACGCATGAGTTCTTCTTTGAAAACCATCACGCGTTTGGTGCCGACAAGACGCCCGTTCGCATCACGAGTTCCAGCGTACCCCAATTCAACTTGGTTGACACCGCTTGTATCACCTTTCGTGCCGACAATTTGGTAGATTGCCGCGCCCATATTTCCTTGAAATGCATTTGAACTTTCGGATGCACCGCCGTCACGAGCAACGGCTAAGGCTTGGTACGCTTTGCTTAAAATATCCACTAGCCCCGTAATGGCTCGATCCTTGTCGCTTGGGGATCTATAGGTGTCGATCGAAGCATAGAAGCCCTGAAGCTGATCTTGATTAGATGCAATTTGGCGAAATTGGCGGTTAGTGATCTCTCGCCAACGATTTTGGGTGTCGTTGTAACTGATATTATTGACTAGTAAAACAGCGGCTTCTTTCGTAAATGACTCCGCAAATGCATTTACAACCGCATTAGGATTATCTCGAACTGCCTGCACAATTTGTGCATCTTCAAATAGCTTCGTCATTGCAGTTTTAGCTTCCGGATCAAAATCTTTAAAAGGTCCATTGAGCAATTTATTGAGTGGTGATTCGTGGTTATTACATACTGCATGAAAGTTCTTTGCTGCTTGAGCCCGTTCGCTATCGCTACCACCAAGAGGTCGTGCTTCGGCCAATATCTCCTCGAGGGATTTACGAGTGATGCTTTGCAGGTTCTCCCTCGTCACTGGATCGTAGCCATTCTTGGCGGGACAATCACCGAGCAAAATGACATGCTTCGAACTATTGGGACGCCAGCCGACTTCGCGAATTGCGGCATCAATTCCAGCAACAACGTCATCAGGCCAATCGTCTTCGCCTCGACTTGAGCACTGAATTGCTTTAAGTTCGCTTGTGAAGAGGTCATAACCATCGGTTAGACGGCAGCGAACTTTGGCTGCGAAATCACCATTTGGCGGCGAGTCTCTGTACTCCACAAGTCCGAAATGAACGACCGGCTTGATCTCCGGCATCTGGCGAAGCTGACTAGCAGCTCGATCCGTGACCTCACGAACCGCTTCAATCATTGTCTCCATACTAAAAGTACTGGCAACAACGAAAACAACTTCGAATTGAAGATTGTACAGAGCCATTTGCTCTTTCTCTTTTGCTCCACTAGACGAAATGTCACCAGTAAAAACGATGACTGGAAACACATCATCTGATACGTCACCTGATGGCGAATCGACAATAAGAGCAAATCGTTTTGCTCCATCCGGTATCTGGCCTTCCTTGCCAACAAATTCAATGTGCGGAGTCTTCCCATCGGCGTCACGAAAGACCGTGAAGTGTCGATCAGGCTGCGGCAGTGCTGGCTCAATTCCGAATCGTGTGTTCCACGATGCCACAAACTCTTTCTTAATCCATCCAACCGTCTCTCCATTTCGTTTACCGATCTTGTAGTAGCCGTTTTGCTCATTGGTTGAGGTTCCGGTTTGCAGTCGATAGTAGACGCTAAAAGCAGGGACGGGGATTCGCTGGGAACTTAGCGTTGGTTCCTTTACGTAGACCGCCGAACTCGATTGAACAATCAGTTTTTCATACAGATTGCCACTTCCTGATGTCGAACGAATCAACTGGTCTGTGTCCGCTCCGGAAAGCGATCCCACAAAACCGGTAAGCATGACAACTGCTAGCGTCGATCGAAATATCTCAAAACCATTCATGATTCAAAACCCTCCCCGTTACGAAAAATTGGAATCTAACTAATCACTTACTTGAAAAAGCAAGACGACTTCGCAGTTCAGACACCTTTGACAGAGCACGCACGCGATCTCGCGGACTGTTCGCTGCGGACAATGCGACCTCATATGCAGCTAACGAATCCTCGAATCGTTGCAGCCCTTCATAGGCACTTGCACTAAAATAATTCGCTTCAAATTCGGATATCGCATCACGATCTTTTGCCTTTTGGACCTCTCCAAGAAACTGTCGATATGACACAGACTCTGATGTGTGGCGATGTAATCCTTCTAGTCGCATGTCAAGGTATAGTCGCCACAGCGTTTGATCGTTTGGGTGTCGCTTCAAGCCACGGGCGAGCAAATCGCTTGCTAATTCCAACTCGCCACGAGCGCGAAGCTCGACTGCATCTTGACGATAGATCTCCGTGGAATCGAGTCGAGATTTCGCCTCTTGTACCATAGAGATTAAATGCGGGTACTTAGTCTGCATTCGCCTAGCCGTCAATTGTTCATCTACTTTCGCGAATGCGTCGACGGCCTTTCGAATCAACATCTGTTGGCGATCACTGCCATCGTTCTCTCGTGAATTAATATAAGCTTCGATGGCACTGGCCAGTGCAAAACCAACCCAAGGCGATTGCACTTGATCAATCGTGCGAGCCAAAATTGGTTCGGTAACCGCATCGACTGACTTTAGTTTCAAACTGGGATTCAAGAATCCGATCGATGACAACAAGGCTAATTCACCCCGATCTGCTTTTACGTCGGCAAGAATTTTGAAGGCATGGACGGAATCTTCGATCGTCGAAACTGCCTCGAAACCGTCAGTGCGACCGAGCGCCGCTGCGGCGTCTTGAACGCTAGAGTCTTCGCCGCCTTGGTTCGACAATTTAGCACCATCGAGAGCGGTCTTCATTTGATCCGATGCCATTGCTGGATCACCGTAGTTCAGTGTATACATCCCCTCCAAAAACCGACTAAGCAGCTCGCGAAATCGTCGTTCTTCCAGTGCCAAACGGGCACTCGACTGGCCGGTTTGTCCCGACAATGACGTCAACAGTGGCGAGCCCAATAGGCTGACGTCGCCTCTCTGGAATGGCAATTTCGACATTTCATCAAACGCAGCGGCAAAGCCTAGTAAAGCGTCATCGCGGTATTCTGGCAGCGTTTGCAGAGCCGTATGAGCGTACGCTAAACGGCTGGCGATCAATCCTTCCCGACTAGAAATTTTGCGATACTCGTCTTGTTCCGACTGTACAGCTGACTCTAAAACCAGCATCGAATCGCGAGCCAAGCGGTAGGCTTCTTGTAAACGTACTCGCTGTTCTTTGGAATTCGGAAACAAAGACGTTTGGTATGCGAGAGCAAGAGCAAGCACTGCACTGCCCTCAGCCTTGAGGGTCTCATCGTCGATAGATGGCAACAGTACTCGAAGCCGACTTGCCTGATCCGTTAGCTCTGCTGTGTATCGCTGTCGAGTAGCTGGAGGAACATTAGCAAGCCCCACCTTCTTGACTTCGTTCCAAATTCGATCAGCAGTCAATTTCGACAACACGATTTGAGTAGGCGCGTGCGAATTGACAAGAATTTCTTCAGCGATTGCACTCGAAGCGAACTCATTCAACTGATTGGAATCGATTTTCGCGCGACGCCCGGTTTCCAAAAGTCCGAGCCATGCGTCGACGTCACGATGTCGCATCGTCGCGTCCAATAGTGGCTGCCACGCCAGATCGGGATGCCCGGCTGTCGTTTGTTTTGCCACAATCGAGAGCGAAGATGCACTACTTTTCAATGCGATTTGACGCTGTTTCGCTTCACCAGCGAGTTGACTCAGGGATTCACTGTTTGGAAACTGTGATGCGATTTTGGCAGAGGCTAACGTGTAGTGCTTTTCCGCCATCTCAAAAAACGGCTCTGCCTGCTCATGGGCAGCCAACTGAGCTTGATTTTCTCGCGTTATCAGCAAACCACGCGATTCATTAACAAGTCCAAGTGCGAACAAAGCAATAGGGTTGTCCGCTGAGTGACCCTCCGGCAGCGAAGTTTCCGCGATCTGAGAAGTACTGCCCGTCAATGCCGCATCAGCCCACTGATTTGCTTCGTCCAGCAACGCGACATCGACCTTACTCACGTCTTGAATCGCCATTCGACAAGTAGCCAGTGCCTGGATTGCTTTGACATGAGCGATCATGTCAATTCTCAACGGCGGCGATATTGCTTGGAGGACTTTGAAATCAGAATTGGGGTCTAGGTTCGGCTCATCGTCAAACAGATAGTAGTCCTGGCGATCACGAGTAGCCTTGTAAATCTCGCCGATCCCCAAAAGGACATCTAGATTGGCCCGACGAGCCTTTGGGTAATTGCCAAGCCGCAGATGCATATCTGCCTCGGCCATCTTGCCGAGTAACTGGCGATAGGCTCGAGCGATTTGACGCAGTTGGCTCAATCGAGCTTTCTCTGCATCGCGAGCAAGCTGAAGTTGGCCCGCTGCCGTTTCTTGCCTCACACGAACCGCGTCAAGCCGCATTGCCAATCGCGGTGTCTCCGACAACTCCCGCTCCAAGTCAGGTACTTTTGCAATTTGCGATTCAATCTCAGCAAGTTCTGCCATACCCGACTCAAACTGATCGACCGCCAAGGTCCAAAGGCCAAGCCGTTCAGTATCCCGAGTAGCCATCTCCGCCAATAACAATCTACCCGTCGCGGTCTCCACTTGATTTTGAATGTTTGGATCCGTCGCAGCGGCGACCTTTGTCTTCTTCACCACATTGGCAATTGTCGTCACGGATCCAGCCAACGGTTCGGCCGAAAGTGCAACTAACTCCGAAACCGAGACGGCATGGTTAATCGCTATGGCGAAACAGCAAATCAGAATCAATCGCCGTCGCGATGGATGATTGAACGGCGTTTTATTTACCCTTGAATTGCGAGTCATCAGGATGTTTCCTATCTGCCGAAACGAATGTCAGAAGTGTTTACCGTGCTGCTGTTGACAGACCCAAGACGATAGGCCTCCAGCCAAAGCCTTGACTCGCCTTGTATCTTGAAAAGTGAACCGCTCAGGGAACGACGATCGATATCGTTCAGTTGACGCTCGAAGTAAGCTCCAATCAACGCATCATGCTGAGCCCGTTGCAGGTCGCCGGTCGCTCGCCGTGAGAGCGATCGGAAGTACCAATAGCGAGGCTTTGTGGGCGCAAGTTGTACCGCATTGTCAAAGTCGTTTAATGCGCCAAAGTAATCTCCTGCGAAGAACTTGGTACAGCCGAAGCCGTAATGATGTCGGGCAGCTGTATAGAGATCCGGTTCACTCCCAGAAGCTGGAACCGGTGCAGACTGTAGTCGACGTGCAACACTATACAGCGTGTCGAGATAACGAGAATACGATTGCAAATCACGGTCACTATCGCGAATCAAATCGATCGCAGTTAGATAATCTTGAAGTGCAGACGAGTCATTCCCAACCGATGCCCAGATTTCGGCGCGAGCCAAATAGGGATCGGGTAGCCGGTCACTTTCAGGCAACGCATCGTTATCCGCAATTGCCGATTGGATCTCTGCCCAGGCTTTGTTAATAGTGGGATTATTTTGAATTGCAATAATCGTCGGCACATTGGTTAAGCTCTCTGAATCCGACGGTTGTAAACGACTTTGGTATATCGCTCTTGCCTGCAATTCCTTGGCGCGTGAATCAAGTGTTGTTACGGCACCCGCCGAAACCCATCCAATGGTCGAGGAATTTTCAACGGAGCCAACCAGCCAATAGTTTCGCTTCGGCTGCCCGAAGGTTTCCTCACGAATTCCTGATACGACTGTGTTGGCAACTAAAGTGCTGCTCCCGCGATTGGGCATATCCGCGGGCGGAATAACATCACAATTACGGTGAACAACTAGCAATTGCCGTTTTAAAAGTCTTCCCCCGGCAGGCACTTGAGCATGTGCAAAACTCTGCTGAAGTATTTCAGGTACACCGATAGCGACAATAGCGGTAAACCCAACAAAGACAGTAACGAAGAGTGGTCTCATTTTGGATCAAAGGTGGGTGTGTCGGTCTTGTGATCGGGTAATAGCTTCGGCCGCAAGTTTGCATTACGAACGTGAATCCAAAAACCTCTATTGTTTGAAAGCGACGTTGTAGAACAGCTTCGATACTTCGATTTGATGCAACGGGCGGCATAGTCTGCTACCAAGCATAGTCGGCGGAGGCTGCATGCGACAGCACGTTACACGAATTTGCCAAAGTCGGTGAACATATCGTCATCGCCCCGGTGCGGCATTGTGTCACTATAACTGTATAGATTAGCCATATACGAAAGATATGGCGATTCCTCCAGCACTGCTATTCTGTTACTTCACGTTGTAGTACCCTCACATACGCATCGAATTGCAAGACACCCTGTATGCTGTCAAGCCACAACGGCAGGGAATACGGGCTGACAAGATTGGTTGAAGGTATTGCAACTATTGTGTTGCTCGCCGCCTCGCTTGAAGCAGGAACTGCGAGAGAAAGTCTTCAGCTCGATGGTCTGTGTCACCAATTTGGTGATACAACAGGTAATCCAGCGACAAGAACTTCGCCCCCTCCCTTTTTTGTCCGCATTTCTCAACCCTATATCGCTCGACAGAAGTGTACACCTGGTTCTTTCGAGATACCGATCCATCGACGTCGCGGGGACCTCGGTGAATCGCAGTGCGGTCGCCACTCCCAAATCCCCCCATCGACCATGTTTGATACCGCTGGTTCAAAACGGAAGCAGCAAATCCTCAAATTATCAGCCAAAATCGGGGCATTTCTGTCACATCAGGCAAAATGAGAAGTTCGCCGACATGCGACCCCGGTCGCCATCAACGCACGAAAACACTGTGAATCACAGCGTTTTTCTGATGCCGTCGAGAGGCCTCAAATCTGGACGGGATTAACTTATTTAGGCTATCACCCCAATCACTCCCAAAAGAAACGATGCTATAACCCGGTGAAAACGAGTCTTTTTCGGATATTTCCGATCGAATGCTGCGATGAATGCACCTGCAACCAAAGGAAGTAAAAAGTAACGTCCAGAAACTGTTGCAACTCTTTGTGTCGAATGAAGAAAAATGTCAAGCTCAGGTTCTTGAGATCGCTCGGAAGTGTTTTTGGCATGAAGATGGAGATTGAACGACGCGTACATATTCAACTAACTGCAAAGACGTTGACCGGGGTCACGCATGGCGACGCTCCGACGCTTGCCCGGGCGACACTCAATGGTCGTCATTTCCTTAAGGGACCACAAAGGCTTGCCTTTTGCGGGCTGAAGGCGAAGGGTAATCCAAAAATAGTTTGAAAAACCTGAGGTTCTACGGAGGATGGGTATTGGCATGACATCTTTTGCCGCGGTTCTTGGTGAACTCGGTCACGGTTAGCATCTAGGGCACTGCCATAACTTGCCAGAGCACGCTTTGATTCTCGATTGGCTACATATACAACCGTCCACAGGTGCTCTTGCATGTAACGACCGTTTGTCAGTTTGCTTTATGCGAGCACGCAAACACTCTATTTGCGCTAATAGCCTGCACCTGGCACTTCGAATAGCCTACAACTAGCCAAGAAAACACCCGAGATTCGCATGAGATATCCAAGCTCCAAAGCGGTCGAGGCGAATGATCCATTCGTCTATTTGAAAGGGCAGGATAGATCGCACTTCGTTGTCCGACCAAAAATCACTCTCGATACATTCCATGCTGAACCTTCCTAGCCTCATCAAACTCTCCGGTGTCGATCTGGCTCAATACAAAATAGACTGTGCAACCGGAAAGTCGCCCCATTCACCACTTGAGGCTTTTTTTGACGGCACGTTTCAGCAGTGGCAGGAAAGACAGAACCAACTGAACATCCAGTGCGATCAAGTTGTTGGCCTCATCAGCCTCTCCCCCTCGCGTTGGCATTTCGCGGGGCTCTATCGCGTCCTTGGCTACGCCAAAGGCCGTCCAGAGATGCCAAATGGACACCCGTTGCCGAACCTGGGACAGATAACAGACTTGATCGCGATGGGGAGTGCGAAGTGATGCCAAGTGAGAGGTGTCGGCTGGGAGCCGGATGCGTTAACGGCGCCAGTCCGGTTCTGAGAGGGTTCGGTGATCAATTGGACAAGGATCAAATATTGTGACACCACAAGGAGAAATCTGTGGCAAACCGTGAACACAAAGCGTATCCTAACATCCGAGAGACTCCGTTCTACTCGCCCGACGATCCGGCCGACCTAAACTAGGCCATCACAACGTCAACCGCCGGATCTCGGTTACGCTTACCGTTATCCGACTGAATTGCGCATGATCTCAAATTCATCCCCCTCAACATAGCTCCACTTTTTCCACACGATGGACAACTCCAAGACACTATTGCCAACGCTACTTTGCATGCTTCTCAGTATTTCTACTGTGCATGGCCAGCACCAACTACACGAGATTGCGCCACCAGATCCAGATGCACTCTACGCAACATTGGGCTTCTGTGGGTTCTCTGGAATTTCGGTTGACGACCTGAAGACGATCGCCTTAAACGACGAAGATTTGGCTGAAACTGTCAAAGCGATGCGTTCGCTGCGTTCGAGAGACGGGGTAATCGTGACGAACGTTCTTTCTGGCTCTGCCGCCGAATTGAGCGGACTTAAACCGTTTGACGTGATAAACAACGTCAACGGTACGCACGTTGCAACGTTTGAGGAAGCCGCAACCGAATTTGCACAGGTAACCCCCCCTTCCAAAGTTAAGTGCCGTATTCAGCGTTCGGGGCAACGTGGGACACGTGTTTTTTGGCGAGCAAATCAGGTCGATCTCTCAACCACCTCATACTTAACCTTCTGTATTCTTGCCACGGACACCGATCGCGACGAAGTGGAGAAGACCACAATCGTGTCGCACAAGGACGAACCGAGTCGCTGGCTCAACTCATATGTTGCACTTCAAGCGGTTCAGATACGGGACAAACCAGCCGTATTACGTTTAACCTTCAACTATTCCAGCGATGACTGGTTGTTTGTCAGTGGTGTGAATCTGGTAACCGACGACGAAAGACTGGACTTCTCGTTCACTTCGCCAACAAGAGACAACGACGTTGTCAGCGGGCGTCACCGCCTGTACGAACGCGAAAGTTTTGTGCTTGACGAAGGCCAGATTGCAACAATTCGGAACATCATCTCACGCCGAGATACAGGAACAATACGCTATACCGGTCAAACCTATCGCAAAGATGTTGCGTTTGGTTCATCAACACTGGAACGCATGAAGGTCGTTTTCGATCGCTGGGCGATCAGCACTGGAAACCCAACAATAACGCAATTGGTCGAACCTCCGCCTCGCGATAAGGAACCTGCCAACGAAATTCCGGAGCCCGCTCTCCGAACGTTCGTTGATAAAAGCGGTAAGTTCAGCATTAAAGCAGTGTTCCTGGGCGTCAAGAACGACAAGGTTGGTCTGAAGAAGATGGACGGTGAGGTTGTTTCGATACCGTTAACTTCCCTGTCAGACAACGATCAAGACTGGGTAAAAAGCAACGAAACATCGGATCCCTAAGACGGCGAATAACCATCGGAATCGGGATGGGGGTTCGGATTGCTCCGGAACCCCTCCCACATCACCTAGCATGCGGGTCCGCTACTCGGGCGATTCGCCGCGAGGATGCAAGCTGTTGCCAACGCTCTAATAGACTCAACAATCCCTCACTTTTCAGGTGCTCGTTCGATAACGCACGCTGGACTCCTGACGTCTTAGAAAGACGCCATGGGCCTTTGCCGCTATAAGGGAACGGTCGGGCATCCCGATACGACAAGCCTAATGACTTCAGGTTGCAAAGACGAGTTTTCGACTCCTTCCACTGTTTCCAGTACTATGCTCGCTTCGAACTTCTTTTGACGCACGCGAAGCTGATCCTACTTGTTCTTCAAATCATTGTGTCGCACCAATCTTTCTGTCCTCGCTTGCGACGTGGACAACTGTAGAACTCTGGGCCTACTTTTGCGGCTATCCACAAGTTTCGCCATTGCGGGAGCTCCGCCATGCTTTGTCCGAAATGAAGCTGGAAAAGTTGGCCGTCGGATCGGACGGACGTAATCGTGCAATGCTGAGTCCGTTTGCGAGTCGATCCGGCCGCAATCAACCGAGCAACAACAAGTTCATATTCGGTCCGTCGGTTTGGTTGCGTGGTTTGATAAAGCCGGCCGTCGGACGTTCCATTGCCTACGTCGATTGGTCGCAACAGGAACTAGGAATCGCGGCCGCGTTGTCGCAGGATCCCGCGTTGGGGCAAGCGTATGCGTCCGGTGATCCCTATTTGGAATTCGCCAAGATGGCCGGAGCTGTCCCACCGTCGGCAACGAAGAAAACCCACCCGAACGAAAGGTCCGCGTACAAAGTGTGCATGCTCGCGACGCAATACGGGATGAGCGAACACGGTTTGGCCGCGAAGCTAAACAAGCCGGTAGCCTTTGCGAGAAACCTACTCCGGCGGCATCGGGAGACGTTCCCCGTGTTTTGGCGTTGGTCGCAATCCCAAGTTGATACGGCG
>NZ_JBFHFD010000049.1:0-24595 GCF_041583735.1 Novipirellula sp. | reverse complement strand
TTCGACGAATCCCATGTTTGCACGAGTTCTAGTTTGCTGCCGGGGGCCATTTCACCGGCGGTTTGCAGGATTTGAGCTTGTTGGCTGAGCAGTCCATCTGCGGAATTCATCCGTGCGATCTCAGCCTGGATCTCGCTCATTGTGTCCAGCAAGTTTCCGCCGGATTCCAATTGAAAATTAAAGAACGGCATCAGCGTCCCACGAGCGCGCACCCAGCTGTCGAGTTCCTTGTACCCGGCTCGGACCTGAGCAACATCACGGACATAGATCGGGCCTTCCTCGTCGCGGCGAACCACCAATTCGGAAACCGAGGCGGCATCGGCAAACCGACCGATCGTGCGAACACGAAGGTCATTCTTTCCATCGGTGATTTTTCCGGCCGAGAAGTTCGCATTGTTGACTTCCAACGCGGCAACAAAGTCCGAGTACGTCAAACCGCGAGCGGCCAAGGCGTACGGATCGACGATGACTTGGATTTCCGATTCACGTGCTCCCACCATCCCGACTTGCGAGATCCCTGGAATCCGCTCGAAAACGGGCCGCATGCGGCGATCCATAAAGTCATACAGCGTCGTTGAGTCAAAGTTTGGATCCGTGCTGCTGAAACCGACCCAGGCGATGTAGTCAACACTTTCGGGATCGATCGCTTCAATCTCGGGCTCGTCGACTCCGACCGGATACTGCGGCACTTCGCTCAATTTCTGGTCGACTTCGGACATCGCTTGGTTGATATCGGTTCCGGTGCGAAATTGCAATCGAACCAACCCACGACCACTGCGAGCGATGCTGGTCATCGAAACCAGATTGCTGATGTCGCCAAGGTATTTTTCCTGTTGCTCCATCACGTCGCTTTCGATCTCTTCGGCCGACGCGTTCTCCCAAGCCGTGGCGACCGAGATCACCACCGAATCGATCTCCGGTGCCATTCGAACGGGAACATTGCGAAGAGCGACCATCCCGGCGATCAACGAAAGGATCACGCCGACGGTAACCGTGATCGGTTGTGATACCGAAGCTTTGACGAAGTTCATGATCAATTTCCCAACAGGGTGGTTCTAAAAAAAGCCACGCGATTCCATTCGCGTGGCCGGAGGGTTTCGTTATGGCGCCGCTACAAACGCCGTCTACATCGTTAGATACTCGCGTGAGGACGGATGTCTTACACGGATTGGATAAGAAATGGTCTCGATGTTTATAGCGCTCGCGCCGCTGCTCTACGAAAACCAGCCCGTTGGGGCGAAAGTAGATGGCATTGGCATTCCGGCCTACGGCTCACCGTTGCGATTTGCATTTGGATTCAATCAACAAGCCGTTGGCGACGTTCGCTAGTTGCGGTGCGCACGTGCCAGTTCGTCATTCCCGGCCGGGGTGTTGATGATCGCCACGTTTTGCCCGGGCAGTAGACGCTCGTTGCCTTCGACGATCACGCAGTCTCCTTCGTGCAGCTGAGCGGATCGAATCGCCACACGGTCGGGCAGTTCGAACAGAATGTCGATCGGAACTCGCTCCGCTTGGCTCTCCGCGGCGGCCCCTTTGCTGACTCGGTAAACAAACGGTTGATTGCCGCTACGATTGACTGCGTTTTTATGAACCGTCTCGGTTTGCACTTCGTTTGTCGTGGCGATCCAGCCGTCGACGGACATGCCGGCGGACAGCAATCCATCGGGATTGTCCAGCGTGACGATGAAACTAAGCGTTCGCACACGAGGATTAACGTCCGCAACTCGCCGTGTCGACAAGACGTTGCTTTCTTGTTGAGTGGCTCGCGCTCGGACGCTGACGGATGCGCCAAACAGGTCCACCGCTTGAACGAATCGTTCGGGTACCTCTAACCAAGCTTCGATCGGCCCCGTCGAGACGATCGTCAACAACGCGTCGCCTGCTTGCACCCAATCGCCAGGTTCAATTTGCCGCTGCACCACCGAGGCGTCGTAGGGGGCTCGGATCACGGTGTCATCCAATCGCACCTGGATCAAGCGAATCGATTGTTCGATACGATCGATTCTGCTGGTGGTGGAATCGATGGTCGCCTTGGCGATGTCATAGGCCGCTTGGAACGCATCGAGTTCTTGTTGCCCGATGGCGTTTTGATGGATCAATTTCTGAGCTCGCGTCAGATCCGCTTTGGCCTGCGTCAATTGGGCTTTCGCGCTGGCCAAATCCGCGATCGCGATCGCTTTTTCTGCCACCGCTTCGCCAAGCTGGGCTTGCAATCGCCGCGAGTCGACGCGAGCAACGATGTCGCCTTTGCGAATCATTTCGCCCTCGCGTGGTTTCAGCTCGAGCAATTGCCCCGACTCAATCGCGGCGACGTTCCCACGAGCGACGGGACGCAGCGATCCAGTCACCGCGTGTCGCTGCTGAACCGTCTGACGCTGGACCGATTCGACGCGGACCGGTACCTGCGCCGTTGCCAGCGAAGCGGAAACAGTGACTGCGACGGCAGAGAAGACCGCGTATCGGTGCGAAATCGCGAAGGTTTTATCGAACATGGGTGGCACTCCATCGATGCATTGATTCTTAATGACGAAGGAAATACTTTCGTTTTTTCGCCTCCTTACACCGATTCGCAATGTTTTTTTCGCGAGTTTTTGGGCTTTTGTTATGACCGAGTGTAAGAGAGACGCTGTCAACGAGTATTCACCGGTGTGATCCGACGCAGTGCCCACGTTCGCGACAACGGCTATAATCAGGTGGTCGTTTAGAGTGCTACGATCGAAAAAAGGCTGCGCAGGATACTAATTTGACCGATTCACCGATCACCCGAGCAACGCTACTGCTGCGACTGCGTGACGGAGCGGATAACGAAGCTTGGTCCGAGTTTCTTCGAGACTATGGTCCGATGCTGTATCGTTTCGCTCGCAGCCGTGGATTGCAGGACGCCGATGCGGCTGACATTGTGCAAGATGTCGTCCGACGGGTCGGGGCTGCGATTTCGCGTCTGGATTACGCGAAAGAAAAGGGCGGCTTTCGCGCCTGGTTGTTCACGATCACTCGGAATCGACTTTATACCTATTTTGAAAAACGAAAACGTGTTGGTCCTACGGCCAACGACACCGCACAATACGAGATGCTCTCGCAAACGCCCGACACCGCCAACGAACTGCAGGAAGCTTGGGAGCGCGAGCATCAACGTCAATTGGCTGCCCAAGCGATGAGGGAAGTCCAACCCGAGGTCGAACCGCAAACGTGGACCGCGTTTCTGTTAACCGCGGTCGAGGGCAAGATTGCTGCGGATGCAGCAAAACAACTTGGGATGACCACGGGGGCCGTCTACGTCGCCAAGAGCCGGGTGATCGCCCGATTGAAGACGGTTATCGAACGATTGCAGGAACAGGACGAATAAAATGCCAGTCGCAACCACTTGCCTGACGCGAGACCAAATTCAATCGCTGATCCGCGGTTCGTTACCGCCGACCGAACTTCAGCAATTGACCGAACACATTGGCAGCTGTTCGGCTTGCCAAGAAGCTTTGCAGATGGCGGCAACCGGTACCCTCGAAATTGAGTCATTGGTTGCCGAGCGGATGACGATGAACCCGTCGAATGACTCGGCGTATTGGCCCGCGATCCGTTCGGTCGCTGACATCAACGCGGCGGCCAACGATGTGACCTTACCACCTGATAATTCGACCCCCTTCAATGCCGAAGCGTCCACGTCGGTCGATAGCGGGGGAGTCACGCAAAAACCGAACAAGCCCGAATTGAGCTTCTTGGAGCCATCGGACGATCCTGCCTACCTTGGTCGTTTGGACCACTTTCAAATTGCAAGGGTGATAGGGCGTGGTGGCATGGGAATCGTTCTCGAAGCGTTCGATACACACTTGCAGCGTCCCGTCGCGATCAAGGTCCTGAACCCCGAATTCGCCAAAAACGATACGGCTCGACAACGCTTTTGTCGCGAAGGAAGGGCGGCCGCGGCGATCTCACACGAGCATGTCGTTTCGATGTACCAGGTTGCTCGCGAGAGCGATGGCAAGATCGCCTACCTCGTGATGCAATTGATTGACGGCGAAACGCTCGAAAGTCGAATGACGCGACAGTCGCCGCTTGCTGCCGCCGAGGTGGCGCGGATGGGAATGCAGATTGCCGCCGGGTTATCCGCCGCGCATGGTCGTGGCATGGTCCATCGCGACATCAAGCCAGCCAACGTGTTGATCGAAAAGGAATCCGATCGGATCAAGTTGACCGACTTTGGATTGGCGCGGGCCGCGGATGATGTCAAGTTGACCAAGACCGGAATGGTCACCGGCACGCCATTGTACATGTCACCCGAGCAAGCGATGGGATCGGATGCCGACGAGAAGTCGGATTTGTTTTCGTTTGGCGTCGTGCTGTACGAAATGGCGACAGGCAAGTCACCGTTTCAGGCACCTTCGATCGTCGGGGTGATGAAGAAGGTGATGGATGAGAATCCAGAACCGCCGCACCGAGTGAACTCGTCGATTCCAAGAAAATTGTCCGACGTGATCATGGCATTGTTGGAAAAGAAACCCGATGATCGCCCGGAATCAATCAACAGCGTTGCCACGGTGTTGGCGGGAATCGTCACCGAGTTCGGTCCGATTTCGCCGCTGCAAGTCCCCGCGATCAAAGCCAACGATGCCAAGCGGCTTTCTGGGAAACACCGAGCCATCGCTCGCCGGGTTTCTTATATCGCTGTCGCCATCGCGGCGATTGGATTGATTACGCTAGGCGCCGTGCTGGGCGGATGGATCTTTACCAATGCTCCTGTGACCGCGACCAGTGCTCCGTCGACTGATGATGCTCGCTTTCCGTCGGTTTTACTGAGCGGAAATCCAGGCACGGTTTGGTCGGTCGACTTTGTACCTGGCAAAGAACAGGTGGCGGCCGCGATCGAGGATGGTTCGGTGCGAATCTGGGATATCGAAACTCAGAAGGTCATTAAAAGCTTCAATGCCCATCGCGGGTTGGTTTGGATGATCCAGTACCATCCGACGCGGCCGATCGTTGCCACCAGCGGCGATGATGGATTCGTCAAACTATGGGATGCAAATACCTATCAAATGATTCGCGAGTGGAAGGCTCCTAACGCGGTACGCGGAATTGCCTTTTCGCCTGATGGCTCGCGAATCGTTGCCGGAGACCGCGAAGGGACGATTCATTTGTATGACATGGACTCGGGAGAACAAGTCGGTTCGAAAACGCAGTCGGGCGCGATTTTTGGTGTCGATTATTCAAGTGATGGCAAGTGGATCGCCACGGTCGGTACCGACAAAATCGTGCGTGTGTGGGATGCGGAATCGCTCGAGGAGCGGCAATCGTTCACCGGGCACAAGGGCCCTATCTATAACGTTGCGTTTATTCCCGACGGATCGTTGTTGGCCAGCGTGGGATGGGGCAAAGTCATTCATCTGTGGAATGTTGACACAGGCCAGGAAGTTTCTCAGTTGACGGGAAGCGAGAGTGACATCTGGGGAGTCACGTTCTGCAACTACGGTTCGCACCTGATCACCTCCGGTCAGGACGGCATCACCCGAATCTGGGATATCTCCGATGGTCACGAAGTGGCGAAACTTGGCGGCCACGAATCGTCGGTCCACAATGTCTCGCTCGACTCGGTCAATCACCGCATCGCCAGCAGTGGTCGAGACGGCAACATCCGCATTTGGGACCTGTCGGTCCTCGGCGAATCGAAATAGACGTGTGTCTAGAGACGGCCCTGTCAAACTTTTCGCAGCAAAACTCGTCAGCGGCTTGTTGATTTACTGAGCCGCGACGCGTCAGCGGCCAGGTCCCACACACGACCCGGTGCCTTACGGCCCACGGCTCACTGTTGCAATTTGCATTTTGATTAAATCAACAGCCCGTCAAGAGTTTCGGCGAGCAAACGTTAATGCAGCGAACGTCGGTGACGGCTCGTTCATTTTATTGAATTGCAGTCTTGATACCGCCGAACGCGGCAAAGCACGAATTCTTATGAAGCAGTTCGACTTTGGAAAACCCAACTTGGCGAAGCAGGTCTAGCTGGAAGGTGACCGGCCGAGGCGAATCTTCTTTTTCGATATAGGCGAAGACTTTATCGCGGTATTCCTCGCCGCCAAACTCGCTTAAATACTGGCCATACCGCCGCCACATCAATGCGTGAACTTCCGCAGTTTCCTGGATGACTAAATCTGTGATCCAAACGCTTCCACCCGGGGCAAGTAAGCGATAGATCTTTTCAAATGCCGCCAACCAATCGGCGTCGCCGCGTAAATGGTGCAGCACGGCGGCAGCTAGGATCACATCGTAGGCGTGTTCCGGCAAATCGGCATCGCGAAAATCGGATTGGAATACACGGACTTCCTTGGCGCCCGCGTCTCGCACTCGCTGTTCGGCGCGCGTCAACATCGGCTGGCTTAGATCGAGTAAGTTGACATCAAAATTTCGCCCGTACTCTTGTCGTAGTTTGATCGTGTTGTTTCCGGCGCCGCAGCCGATATCCAAAACACGCCGGATGTTGGGCGTCGCCGCGATCGCCGCCTGTGTGATCAGCTCCATCGCCAGCGGAGCGTCGATGGTCGCCGATTGCCCGGTTTCCAAAACGCTGAAACGCTGGACGTCGCCATCGAACCGCATGCGAATCTCATCGATCGTCGATTTTGTCGCCCAAGGTTCACTTGTCGACGGGGGAGACTTCTTATTCATTCGGTCAATCCTTGTGCGAAGAATGGTTTGGCGAGTTTGGATGCGGATTCTACGACGTGCAAGGCATGACCGCCATGTGAGCGGATGAGCGCACCTGACCAACAAACGATTCAGGTAAAACTCATTGATTTTCAGCCGCTTTCGTGATCCTTTGCCGTCTGACGTTAGAAAGCGGTTAAATTAAAAGGAGATGCGAGCAGACAATCGGATTGCATTGGTTGATTAGCATCGGCCCCGTTTAGTTCGCTCGCCAAGTCTTTTCTAAAACCTTTCTCGACACTAGGGGTAACGACAATGGCCACTCACACTCTCGGCGAATTGGTACAGGAGGTCGAGTACACCAACACCAAACAACACACCGCATTCATGACGGGGCAAATCCGTTGTGAAGAGAGCGGTGCAGGCGAAATCGTTGCGGTGCTATTCGACATGAATGGCGAGCGAAAATCGGAACTCGCCGCCGGTGCGCATCAGCACGGTGACACTCGGGTAGCGTGCAACACGCTGACGATGCCCGTGCCACCACGTTGGACGGTCAAAGGCTATCGCATTGAGACGCAGTCTGCGATCCAAACACAATGGGCTGAGATTGATTGATAATGCAGCCCAAATCGATCGCGGACGCTCGCGTCCGCGAAACCGAATGATTACGTCCGAGAAACTAGTTTTTCTCGGCCGCGATAAAGGTCGCGAGCGTCCTGAGGTTGCCGATAAAGGTCTTGCTTGAAATGACCCGCGAGACGTCGGCGTCGGGATAATTTTTCAGCTGGCCTCGTTCGACCCAGGCGCCGCGTGCATCAAGCGTCGCGACCGCTCGCGCCGTTTGTTCGGTTAACGACTTCGATTGCTTCTCTGGCTTGGGACTGCTTTGTACCCACAGCCGATTCTTGGGCAATGCGGACACCTTTTCCATTTCATTGCGGATCCGCGACAGCGATGAACCGACGACAAAACTATAGTGAGTCGGGACATCGGCATCAGAGTACGACAATTCGTATTTTCGATTCATGTACAACGGCCGATTGGTGTGTAGTTCATAGAATCGTGCCAATCGCCCGTCATCGCGTAAACACGACTCGTAATAGGGAAGCGCCTTTTGCACGGCTTGTAAATAACGCGGGTCTGCCGAGCGGCGGTACAACACCAACAGCGTTCGCATCACCTGCTGAGACTCAGCACCGCTGATTGCGGGCGGTTCAAATTTACGTGCCCATGCGGGCTGCATTTGTTCGTTGTATTGTTGCGCCCAACCGGGTTGGGGCGACGGCATCTGTGCGAGCACCAAAAAGTCACCTCCACGCATCGCCGCATCCAAGTAGCGAGCGTCCTGGTAGTGATCAAAGGCGTCCAGCATCGTGGCGATCAAATCCGCGATCGTGCCGTCGTTCAGCGTGTAATAGCGGTCGTACTTTTGCTTGGGATGTGTCTTTGACCAAGTCGTTGGATAAGACGCCGCCAGCCGCGCGTTGGATGCCGGTGTCGAGGTTCCATCGTAACGTTGCGGCCAAGCACCGTTTGCATATTGGCTCTTCAGCACGCCGTCCAGTGCGACCACGACGGCCTCGTGCAGTTCCGCGTCGCTTTGCTCGGTGGCAACGTCCAATCGCATCAAAAAGCGAATCACCGACTGAGTCTTGTCGTCATCGAAGGTCGTCGTGTTGTGCCGTTTGCCTACGTCGGCCGAATCGACTCGATAGGCGTACCGTTTTCGGTCTTGTTCGGCGAACTCGATTTTTTCGCCCCAGCCGCCCGAAACAAGTTGGCCTCGCAGCAGTGCCGCAGCGGTTTGACGGGCGGCGTCCAACAGCATCGGATCGGAGGTCAATTGATAGGCTTCGAGATAAGCTTGCCCAACACTCGGTGTCGCCGGCGGCTCGATCCACGCAGTCGTTTGCCCCACCTTCTCTTCACCTTCGCGGAGCGACAAATCTTCGCTGATGCGGAAGACATAGCCGCCATGTGACGATGCCTGCGTGCGAAAGAATTCAACGCTGCGATGCAGTGCGTCGATGGCGTCACCGAGTGAAATTGGTTCGGCCGCATGTCCGCCGCCGGGGTAAGCGGCACCGATCATCGTCAGCATGGCGCAAATGATCCAAGTGCGAACGAGAATGGGCGTGGGACTAACCGGTCGGCAAGTGCCGTGTTCCAAAATGCAGGCCTTCATGAATCAGGTTCCAATCGGGACGTCGAAGCGAGGGGGGGACGTGAGGGGGGGGACGCACCCGATTGTAGTGCACCGGCCCCATCCCTGCGGAGGCCCGATCCGCGTCTGGGGCTGCTCCAGTTACGAGGCCTGGTCTGGCGTGCCGCTACCACCGGACGTTTGATCCGCCGCGGGTATCAAAGTCGAGCAAAAATCGAAGCTACAAAGCTGCACAAAATACGGAAACGAGTTAGAATGCGTCCTACTCAAGCCTCTGCTGGGTTTGCCCCTCCTAGGTCTTGGATGGAGCGGATCCCGCCCTTCGTAAACGGCCGCGAGTCGGTAAAGTCGCCAGTTTGTCGCGTTTGGCGGCACTTTTGTGTTTCATGGCGAGCTTCGTCGCCGTCCGATGCATGGCTTTCGTACCCTCCCTAATTACTCCCCTCCCCGAATTACATTCCCAGAACCCACTTATGATTTGTTCCACGTCTCGTAGCGTCTCGCCGCAGAAATGCCTAATGACGAAGATGCCATTGCGTGTCGCTGCCGTCGCAGCGCTCTGTACCGTGTTTCTTTCGACGAACGCCATGGCCCAGCGTAAGCCTGGGAAGCTGATCGAAGCGGTTAAGCAGCGAGCGAACGCTAAAAATAGTGCTGCGAAACCCGCCACCCCAGTACCGTCGAGCGAGGCCAAGCCGCCTGCAGTCGGCAACACGGCAACACCGATCGACCGGATCACCGCGGCCGAAGGGTTCCAAGTCGAGTTGCTCTATTCGGTCCCGGCTGAGATCCAAGGTTCGTGGGTGAATCTGTGTACCGACAACAAAGGTCGATTGCTGGTCAGCGATCAATTCGGCGGTCTCTACCGCATCACGCCGCCGCCAGCAGGCCAAGAAATCAAGCCTAGCGACGTCGAGAAAGTCCCGGCCGAAATCCGCGCCGTCAACGGCATGGTGTGGGCATTTGACGCGTTGTACGTCGGTGTCAACGATTACGAACGCAAAATTCCATCAGGGTTGTACCGGGTGAGCGACAGCGACGGTGACGATCAACTCGACAAAGTGGAATTGTTACGCGAGATTGAAGCCCGAGGTGACCACGGCGTGCACGCGGTCGTACCGACTCCCGACGGCGAGGCGCTGTATCTTATCACCGGTAACAATGCCAAAGCACCGGAATTGGCGGATAGTTCACAAGTGCCTCAAATTTGGGGCGAAGACCATTTGTTGCCTAGCATGCCCGACGGACGTGGCCACAATCGTGGTGTCCTTGCTCCCGGCGGCATCGTCTATCGCGTCTCTCCCGATGGCAAGACCTTCGAAGCCTACGCGTCCGGTTTCCGCAATATCTTTGACGCTTCGGTGAACCGCGACGGCGAATTGTTCACCTACGACGCGGACATGGAATACGATTTCAATACACCTTGGTACCGTCCGACGCGTATTTGTCACGTCACCAGCGGTGCCGAATTCGGATGGCGTAACGGTGCCGGCAAACGAATGCCGTTCTATGCCGACAATTTGCCCGGCATTCTCGATATCGGTCCTGGATCGCCCACCGGAACTACGTTTGGTTACGGTGCGAAATTCCCAGCGAAGTACCAAAATGCGTTTTACGCATTGGATTGGAGCTGGGGTAAACTGTATGCCGTTCACATCGAACCAAGCGGATCCTCGTATACGGCCACGAAGGAAGAGTTTGTGACCGGCGCGCCGCTGCCGATCACCGACGCCATCATCCACCCACAAGACGGTTCGATGTACTTCACCATCGGCGGTCGCCGTGTCCAATCGGGTCTGTACCGCGTGACCTACGTTGGCAACGAATCGACCGAGCTTGTCGAGCACAAGGTGGTCAAGAGTAAGGCGAGAGAAACTCGCCACATGCTCGAATCGTTCCACGGCAATCAAGATCCAAAGGCGATTGAAACCGCATGGCCTTACTTGGCAGACGACGACCGTTTCATTCGTTTCGCTGCACGCACCGCGATCGAGCACCAACCGCTCGATTCGTGGGCTGACAAGGCGTTGAGCGAATCGGATCCGGCGAAACAAGTCGTCGCGTTGTTGGCACTCGCTCGGGTTGCCGGCGTGGACCCAATGCACCGCACCGACAAGGACCCCGAAGTCGATACGGCGATGCGAGGCAAGTTGCTCAATGCTGCGATCGCGATTGACCCGTCCAGCCTGGATACCTTCGATCAATTGACGCTGCAGCGTGCCATCCAGATCACTTTGACTCGCTTTGGTCGACCCGACCAAGCCATGGTCGATAAGTTGATCACGCGTCTTGATCCGCTGTTCCCTGCCGAATCGCCCGAGATGAATTGGTTGATGTGTGAAACGTTGGCGTGGCTGCAATCCCCGACCGTTGCCGAAAAGGCGATGGAGCTGATTGCCGCGGCACCGACGCAAGAAGAACAGATGCAGTATGCACGTTCGATTCGCATGTTGACTGCCGGTTGGACCCCGGAACTGCGTGAAGCCTACTTTGAATGGTTCTTAAAAGCGGCCAACTACAAAGGCGGAGCGAGTTTCGACAAGTTCATCGAGTTCATTCGCAATGATGCCGTCGCCTCACTAACCGAGGCAGAAAAAGAATCGATGGCCGAGTTGTTGGCACGAAAACCGGTCAAGAAATCGGCTCTCGAAAATTTGGGCGAGGTCTTCAAAGGACGCACGCCCAAGGAATGGACGCTCGAGGAACTCTCCGAAGCGGCACGCACCGGACTGAAGAATCGTGATTTTGCGAACGGGCGGAAAATGTTTGCCGCCAGCGGCTGTTTCGCTTGTCACCGCTTCGGAGACCAAGGCGGGATGACCGGCCCCGATTTGACGTCGGCCGGTGGACGCTACTCGCCACACGATTTGTTGGACCAAGTGGTCAATCCGAGTAAGGTGATCAATGATCAGTTCTCTTCGATCAAAGTGTTGACCGAAGATGGTGTCGTGCACACCGGCGTTGTGGTCAATCTGAACGGTGACTCGATCACGATCAACACCGATTTGACCGACCCCAACAAACGAGTCAACGTCAACCGCAACGAGATCGAAGAACTCGTTGTGTCCGACGTTTCAGCGATGCCTGTTGGACTGTTCAATCCGATGACCAAAGAAGAAATTCTTGACTTGATCGCCTACCTGATCAGCGGCGGCGATTCAAAACACGCCTTCTTTAACTAACGTAGAATCGGCTTCGGCCTGTTGTCAAAGTCTCATCAAGGCTCCATCGGCTCTCGTCCGGTGGAGCCTTTTTTTGTCCCTGCTCAGCAATCCCTTCCAACCTGTCACTCCCCCCACCGGTTTGATGAACATGAAAACTCTCACCGCAATCGCGTTTGTTGGTGCAGTCCTAACTGGCTCGGCGTCGGCCCAACAACCTCCTTATGACAATCCTCCGGCGATCGCAGCCGATTCGCCGTACTATCGAGTTCGTTACGAGGGATCCTTGCAACCCGGAGAGCTGGCTTTTCCAGTTGCATACACGCTTTGGGTGCCGCCCGCGGTGAAACAACTCCGCGGCGTGATTGTGCATCAACATGGATGTGGCGAGGGCTCCTGCAAATCAGGACAAACCGGAGCGTTCGACCTGCATTGGCAATCATTGGCCAAGAAACACGATTGCGGCTTGATGGCGCCGGCCTATGAACAGCCTGAAGGGACCGATTGCCAATTGTGGTGCGACCCGCGAAATGGATCGGATGCCATGTTTCGTAAATCGCTAATGGATCTGGGAGATCACAGTGGCCACCCAGAACTGGGCACCGTGCCCTGGGCGTTGTGGGGCCACAGTGGCGGTGGCCATTGGGCCGGCGGGATGTTGATGTTGCACCCTGAGCGAATTGCCGCAGTTTGGCTGCGGTCGGGAGTGCCGTTGTTCGAACAGGTCGACGGGCGTGCGATCAAACCCCATACACTGCCCCCCGCCGCACTGCAGGTTCCCGTGATGTGCAATTTGGGCACCCAGGAAGGTGTGACGGACAAAAATGGACGCTTCGCAAAAGTGTGGCCAGCCAATCAGGCGTTTTTTGGACGAATGCGAAGTGAAAACGCATTGATTGGGATCGCTATCGATCCACGCACAAGTCACGAGTGTGGTAATTCTCGATACCTCGCGATCCCCTGGTTAGATGCTTGTTTGGCGGCGCGCTTGCCCGCCCGCAGTGAAGACGTGTTGCAGCCGATGCCGAAGGAGCCGGTTTGGTTAGCAGAGCTTAACGTGGAGACACCCAACGCAATCGCCGCGATGCCAGCGGCCAAGTACTCGGGGGAACTCGCCAGTTCGATCTGGCTACCCAACGCGGCGATCGCCAAGGCATGGAGTCAGTTTGTTCTTGATACCAACGTCACCGATACCACGCCACCGCCATCGCCACGGAACCTCCGGCTTGAAGACGGTGAATTGACTTGGGAAGCGGACGCCGATTTGGAAAGTGGTATTGCGCACTTCATTATCGAGCGTCGCGGAAACGTCATTGCGACGGTGCCCAGCAACGCCAAGAATCCATTCGGTCGGCCAGTCTTTCAAGGCTTGCAATACAGCGACACGCCCGCAATGCCGCTGGTAGAGATGCGTTATACGATCGAATCATCGCAACCGGTGGCACTGAGTGATTACCGCGTCCGCGCGGTCAATACCGCAGGTCTGGTCTCGCAATCGCCTTGAAATGCCACGCTGCCAAAGCGGGGCAGCAAGCCCGGCGGATGGAATCCGGGGGCACTGCGCTGCGGCGTACTGCCGAAGGTACGCCCTGTTTACGATCCATGATGATGGCATAGCGGACGCCTTGGTTTTCTAGGTGGCCGACGTTGGAAACCTATCATGTCAGACCAACGTGGCGAGAGTCAGAAAAGTGATTTGCAATAATGGCGGGGACGGAAAACGACATCGCCGTGAATACCGTATCCAAATGCTAGTCACCGGTCGCGTCGTCTGAAGCTGCATTACTAGGAACCGGTCCGCGACCATGACGTTTGAAAAAGTCCCATATCACTTCCAATCCATCAATGTCCTGATTCGTTTGTCCAACAATGTTTTCGGGCATGCGGATGTCGCGTCCCGGCAGTGAGTGTCCTCCGCCAACCACTTTATAAAGCGCGAGGCTGGTTCCTCGCTTTCCGCCAGTCCAAAAAGATTTTTCAACGGAACAACCGTCGGAGTCGTCTTTGTCCGCGAGCTTAGTAATCGCCGCTTCACCGGTAATACCGTTTTGCTTCAACCAAACCTCAATGGCCTCGTTCGTCGAAATGCAATGACCTCGACTCTTGTTTGGCTTCGAACTAAACTTCGCGAGTTGGGGGAAGAGGTTGAGTACGACTTCGCCACCGTCGTAGGGAACGATGGGATCCTCCGTCCCGTTGAGATAGAGAACGGAAACTGGATGGTCCGGAGCAAATGATTGTCTGAGTGGTTTTGCCATGGTGGCGATGACAATTGCCACTGCCGAGAACGCTTCTGAATGTTCGCTCGCGAGACGCTGGGTCATGAATCCACCATTAGAAATGCCCATCGAAAAGACTCGATTCGAGTCAATCGTATATTCGTCTTTGACTCGATCAACCACAGCCATCGCGTAGGCGACATCGTCGATCGTATTATCATGTTCAACGAATAATTCCGACTGGCGTCCATCGTTCCAATGTTTGTTGATTGCATTGGGATAAACGACGATGAACCCATTCTCTTTTGCAAATTGCGTCAAACCGATTGCGGATGCCTGATCGTCACTGCCTCCTCCGCCGTGGAAGCAGAGTACTAGCGGTGTCGCGGTGCCATTCTTGTAGCTCTCGGGAACAAAAATGCGATACTGTTTCTCTCGCCCTTGATGAGTAAAGTTGACTTTCTCGCCCGTGGGTTCAGGACGCTGCCATTGCGAATAAGCGATGCCGGTAATCACAAAAAGAATGATTGCCGAAGCAATCACGACAGTAATTCCTTTGCCTCTTATTGAAATCATCGACTTGGCTGCCTCGTAGATTGTTGGTGCATTGCATCTCAAACGGATCGATAATGCCTATCGGAAACTCACCGACATTGGGCGAAGGCCACGGAAACCGATTTTTTTTCCGAGTAATAGGATACGCTTTGGGTTTCCGTTATGCAAAACCTTCCCCCCACACCGAATACCGCACCAAGACGATCTGCGTTTCTTGGAAGCCCGCCTGATTCGCTGGCGAACACTGCGAAGTGCATAGCCCACCCGAAGGGCTGTACCTCGGTGCCGCGCGACCACACCGTTGCAAGTGGGATTGTGGGCGGACTTCGGTAATGACGCCGGTCGCCGCGTTGAGACCGCAGCGATTGCGTTTCGTTCCGCTAGCGCCGGACGGATGTCCGGCACTAGCTTCTTGTCATCGCTCCAAGATTCTGCAGCCTGCTCGTCGCGACACAACGATTTGCGGTACCCCTAGACGTCTGAGTGCTGGGAAAAACTCCGCCTGATGTTTACGGCTTCAACTTGTCTCCGGCACCATCGATCAGATGATCCACTCCATCTTCTCCCTTCAGATCATCTTTCTCGAGGTCGTCTGTCACCTCCCCTAGATCGATTAGGGCGGACGCCAGATCGCCGCTGATCCAGTCGGCCATGGCGGCATCCAAAGCGGCATGGTCACCTGCATTGGCAACAGAGCCGCCAGCAAGGAGATCGTCGCCATCGCCACCTTTCAGTTTGTCCTTGCCCAGCCCACCGATCAGCAAGTCCAATCCATCGCCGCCGTTGAGTTGGTCGTCGCCATCGCCTCCAATCAACAGATCGTTTCCGCGACCGCCAGTCAGCCGATCTTTACCACCGTCACCCTCGATGACGGATGACTCATACCATGCATCGCCGTCGCCATCGGACCCTCCGAGATCGGCGTGGTCGTCACCGTCATCAAGGACGATGCGAACCGTTCGGATAGCGTCTGGATGGAAGCTGTAAACGTCGGCGCCTCCATCAGACCCTCCGTCACTGCCTCCATCAGATCCACCGTGTTTCAGTTTCGCGACCACTTGAACATTGGGGGCATCCAATCCGCCGTCGGATCCTCCATCACTACCGCCGGTCATCCGCGCCGTGACTTTATCTTTGCCACTCGTGCCGATAATCTGCAACTCGTCTGTATTCGGATCGACACGAACGCCGCTGACCCATAACTCGGATGCCATTTTGTTGGCAACGTCACCGTCATCGTCGGTTACCGTGACCGTGATCGTAAAAATGCCCCCGGTAGCGTACTGATGATCACCCGCGAACGCAGTGGATTGACCGGGTGCGAACGTCAGTACGGTCCGGTCGTCATCGGCATTGGGAGCCGCGTCGTCGATTTCGCCCCAATCGATAACGACTGTATGCGTGTCGAGGATTCCTGCGTCGGTGAAACGACCGCGAATTGTCAAAGAGTCATCCACCGTTGCTTTTTCTGCCCGCGTCCCCAAACCGACGTTCGTTTCGACAGTCAACATCGGCGCAACATTTTGGATCGTTATGGTCGATCCCGTAACGCTGGTGTCGAAACCATCGTCGACCAACACCGCGATGTCATAATTTCCGTCGTCGGCGATGCCGAGGGCGGCAAGTTGCTCAGCGTCGATGGTCGGGCTGACTCCGATTGCGTCGTCAAATTCACCATCGAGATCGAGATCCCAGCGATAGGTCAAATCGTCGTTGTCGCCATCAGTGGACGCCGATGCGTCTAGCGTTACGCCGCCGCCTTCGTCAATCACGTATGGTCCCCCAGCGTCCGGGACCGGGATCTTGTTCAGAGGCAGATTCCCAAAATTGAGTCCGGCGATCGTGTCTGCAACGCCAAGTGAGACGCGATGTGCCGAGTCGCTGACGTTTTTGCCAGCCAACCCGTAGTAGGGATAGTTAGTCAGAAATGACCGCTTGAACGCTCCACTGCGATCAAACGCAACAATGCCGGTAAACGCGCTGGTGTACGACAGCAGAATTTGGTCCCCTAGTACGGCGACCCCCTGATCATTCTGGCCGTTGTGCGTAAATTGAGAAACAATCACGCCGGTAACGGGATCGATGAAGATCACGTCGTTCGATCCTGTCGTGGCTACCAACGCATCGGGGGTTTGGATTGCCCCGAGGCCACCGACGATATTTTTTCCGTTGTTGAGGCCATCGATGTCCAGCGTGCCGATCACCGTATCGCTGACCGGATCAAAGATCTTGATATCGTCGGCATCGTAATCCGAGATGTAGAGCAAACCGCGGAGTGACGCGATTCCGTCATAGTTACCGGGACCAATCGAGTCGCGGTCGATTTCGGCTCCCGTCTCGGGATCGATTTCGACGATGGCGTCGGTATTGGCGTCAACGACAAACAGCGACTTGCCGTCAAAAGCCAAGCCGACTCGGAAGATTGTCACGTCGTAGGCGGGACTAATTTGACTGATAACCGATCCGTCGATTGGGTCAATGCGAAAGATCTCGTCAGGACTAACACCGTGGCGAATGCCAAACAGCATCCCTGATTCGCTGTTCGGCGAAGTTTGCTCAAAACGCTCTGGCGCAATTTCGCGGATGACGTAGTCCCCAGGCATTAGGTCCTGAAATACGTATTCGCCGTCATCACCCGTGACCTGAGTTGGCTCGCCATCGTCATGTTCGCCATTGTCATTCAGATCCAAGTAGACCGTAACACCGCTGTTTGGAAGTTCACCGGCGTCCCATCGTCCGTCGCCATCGCGATCGATAAACTGCTTGCCTGCGATTTCGCCACGAGTATCGAAAAGGCCGAAATCAAGTCCGATTGCCGTTTCCCCTTCGGCGAGTTGCACGCGATGCGATGTCTCGACGACAAGCTTGCCCGCCAAAGCACGCACGGTCAGGTTGTTGTAACCGTTGTTGATGACGTACGAGTCGATGTACCCTCCGCTCCGATCGAAAATGACCGCTCCATAGTATTTTGGACCATCGTAGGTCAGATGAAGGTGTTGCCCGACAACCGCCGCAGCGATATCGGTTTCACCACCGTGAGCAAAAATGTCTTGCACGGCCCCCGTTTCCGGATCAAAAAAGACGAGGCGATTCGATCCCGTGGTTGCGACTAATTGATCTGGGTTCTCAAACGCATCCAATCCGCCGACCAGATTGAACGTTGTTGTTCCATCGGAAACGGAATACTCGTTCGTAATGGTGTCGGTGACGGGATCGAATTCGAATATTTTGTCCAGGGTTGGATCGGAAAGGTAGACCTTGTCGTTTAATGCTGCGACGCCATCAATATTGAGGCCTAGATAATCCGAGTCAATTAGACTTCCGGTATTGGGGTCCACTTCATAGAGCGTGTCGGTCTGTGCGTCGGCGATGAAGAGCGAGGTACCGTCAAACGCCATTCCGATGTAGTTGGCACCCAAGTCGACGGGCGAAGGGATTGTCGACAACAGGTTTCCGGTGGTGGGATCAAGTCGCAGGATTTGATCAGGATTGGTGGTGCGATCAAACGCATACAAAAAGGCTTCCTGATCGTGTGGAGCCGTTTGGTCAACGCCCTGAGGCAGTGCTTGACGTACGACGTAAGTTCCAGATTCCAGGTCATCAAATGCGTACTGGCCAAACTCGTCGGTGGTCGTCGATGGCTCGGCGTTGTCGAGCATGCCGTTGTCGTTGAGGTCTAAATACACGGTTGTATCCGCGACCGATACCTCGCTGAATTCTTGTTTGCCGTTTTGGTTTACGTCGTTAAAAACGATTCCTGTGAGTCCCGTGTCGGCTGCAAGCAGTCGGCGTTGCTCGAGTGTTTCCATTCGCAGTCGCTTGTTCAAACAACGTCGGTTCCGCTTGGTTGCTCGCCATTTGCTTGTCCGCTTTGTTACTGATTGGGGTGCCGCCATCGCCTGTTCCTGAAAAAGGGACGCTGGAAAAAAGAAAAGTAAGAATCGCATGCTGAATAGCCACTGGGTCGATGTCTTTCAGCACATCTACCGAGCTCGTCTTAGCATCCCCGGTGGCTTTGACACACAAGAAGATGTCTTGTCGGCAGCGATGCTTAGAAGATTACAAGAAATTGGAGCGGATCGCTGACACGAAAAAAAGAGGTCTATACACTCGCCAGGACTCAAGTTCTGGAAAAACTTTCTCGTGAGTGCATGGGCTTGTATTGCACTCAAGTCCCATCAGCTGAGAAAAAGTTTGCCACTTGCGACGCAATCGACTCGCGGATGCGTTATCATGTAACGCCGGGATGTTCGTGCTGATGCTCGTCATGGTTGATCGATGCGGCGCCCAGCAGCCATGCTTTGCCGTGATTGATGCATAGGTTTGGATGCGAGATGATCCAGCCGCAGTCAATTATCGACGAACGAAGCGTCGGTAGTGAAGGTGGGAAGTGATGCAAAGGGAAACGTTGTCGACCGACTATCCATCGGCCCTTTGCGTTTGATCATGATGCAATCAGGTTCGTAGCGAGACGCGCACGCGAGAATCCTCCCAACAATCGCGGCGGTGAGCCCAGGAATGAAAGCCGCGACAGCATGTAGCCCGATGCATGTGCATTTTGAAGTTGCGCGTTTGTATTTAGGGGCAATGCCCCGGACGTTTACCTAGCCCAGCCCAACGGGCTGGGACCAAAAAAAACAATGGATCGTAGGGCCAACGGCCCGGCCGTTTGCTGGACTCAATGCGGGCGGCTAGCAAATGGCCGGGCCGTTGGCCCTTAGGTTTCTTTGCATCGAAAACCTGGCCCGTTGGGCCAGGCTAGGCAAATTGCTGGGCCGTTGGCCCGAAGAACGTCTAAACGCGCAACTTCAAAACATGTGCATTGGGGACGCTACTTTTTCTGTCGCACCCATTTTTCTGTCTACTCAATTCCAGTCTGTGTTCAATGAATGGAATTTTCATGGGCTGCCACACTTAAATTCGATTCGCTGGATCTGCAACCGGATTGTTCCAGCGTGAGGAAACTGTTCATGCAGGAGGTGACGACAGAAAGATTGGTGCGACAGAAAGATTATTGGTTTCAGAGAATTTTGGAATCGCACCCGCTGCAAACGCGAGATTTGATGGCCGATGGGATCCCGGCAACCTACGGTTGGGCAGGAAAATGAGGGGGGCAGGAAAATGTTCGTTACTAACTGCAATTTGGTTGTTTGTTGCCCAATGCCTCGCATGCGGGAGGAGAAAAAAGGTTGGACGACGTAGGGTACATAGCTGTAATCGGAACGAATGTTCGCGTTTGAGTGGCCGTTCGGCTCAGCGCTCTTATCTTTCTGACGCACCAGTTTTTCTGTCTACTCAATTCCAGTCTGTGTTCAACGAATGGGATTTTCGTAGGGAGCCGTTTGGTTCCAGTGTAATGAAATTGCTGATGCCGCAGGTGACGACAGAAAGATTGGTGCAACAGAAAGATTTTTGGTTTCAGAGGATCTGGGATTTGCAGTCGCTGCAAACGCGAGATTTGATGGCTGATGCGATCCCGGCAACCTACGGTTGGGCAGGAAGATGAGAGGGGCAGGAAAATGGTCGCTACAAACTGCAACTTTTATTGTTTCTTGCCCAAAGCTTCGCGTGGGAGACGAGACATAAGGTTGCTCGACGTAAGGTACAGAGCTGCAGGCGGATCTAATGTTTGCGATTGAGTCGCCGATGGGCTTAGTGCTCTTATCTTTCTGTCGCACCCATTTTTCTGTCTACTCAATTCCAGACTGTGTTCGACGAACGGGATTTTCGTTGGGTGCCTGGCACAAAGACGATCTGCTGGATGTGGAGCCGTTTTGTTCCAGCGTAATGAAATTGGTCATACCGGAGGGAACGACTGAAAAATGGGGCGACAGAAAAACTCAAAGCAGACAATGGTCGCTAGCAAGGGGAGGTTCTGCTATTCGTCGCGTGTTTGATCGGCGGGAGTTGATGGCGGGTCAGCGATGCTGCGTTTCGCCTCGTCACTTATCCGCGTGAGCACGGCCTCTGGCGTTTTGTTTGGCAGCGCCAGTTCAACGCGGTCTCCCTCGTCGTTAAACGTGGTGTTCCAGGTATGCTTTTCAGCTTGCCAGCCCCGCAAAAGGTCGGCGAACGGTAAAACTGACTGCTTATCGGTCCAATACTGAATATGCAGTTGTTCGTCACGGACCCACCACCGTCCTGCAAGCCCCGAGTCGGAACGAAACGTGCGGTCGGATGCAAATTCGCTCACCGGTCCTGGTTCGTTGGTCGGTAGAATGGTTTGCTGCCACTGGCCAACGAACCGCTTTTCGGACGCCGAGAGAGGAGCGAAGAAGGGAAAGGATGTCGGGGCAACCTGTGGTGCGTTCGCTTTCGAAGGCGTCGATTCGGCGTCAGAACGGATGTCGCCGTCCTCGCCAAACGCAGGGCTCAGCAGTAGGACGACGAAAAACAGTGAGAGTCGTAGCATGTCAGCCCTCCAATGAAGGTAGTGGTAATACGGACGTCTTGATTTCGCTATTGTAGCAATCTGATGACGCGTGCCGCTACACGATTCCGGTAGCCGCTTTTGGGACAGTCTGCAGAGTTGTCGGCGCCGCTCAATCAGGTCGGGCGACCACACCGCCAATGTATCCGCCTACGATTGATACGGCAAGGAAATAAGTGATCGTCCATGTAACAAACAGTGTCCGCGTCAACAACCGCTCGTCAATCATTGAAACCAGGCAAATTCCAATTCCGCTACAAATGACAAACGGAATGATGCCAACCAGCGTCCAGTAAATCGACGACAGTATCCCGATTGCAAAAGCTGGTTTCGCCCGCGTTACGCGAAAAGCGACAATCGGACCGACCGAAAACGGAAACGCGATCGGGATCCATAGCGAATCGAATCGCGATAGTGCAAGCGAGATCGCGAACAGCAGCGTCAAGAGCAGCAATGTCGCGGTGGAAAATTGAATCCGGTTCAATCGCGGTGCTCCGTCGAGTGCAGCGGAAAACGTTTGATGTTACGCGATGACGATCACCGACGTTGCGTCCATCGTAGCACGCCACCGTCGCTTGTGTGCTGTGAGAACAGGTTGCTAGTCGCTGCGACGGATATTGCCGAGATGCTCGCCGCACTTCGGGCCCGGCAACGCGATTCAACGTGTCCGCCTCCGGGGCTGGGGCGGTCACGATGACATCAACAGCCTTCTCCATGCGAAAAAGACCGCCGCAGGTTAGCGGAAGCGATTTTCGAAATCGAAAACGCAGCGCTATCCCAACGCGAAACCGAGCGAGGGTTTTTCAGACGCGAGCAGATCGATTGTAAACCTTAAATCGAAAGACAGGCCATCTGCGTCGTCTAGACGACGCGGACGTCGCTTTGCACCACCATGCCGTTTTCGACTGCGACTTTGGTCAAATCCAACAGGTAGGGAAAGCGGCGGTCCAGACGATACGTTGGCATCGAAAAGTCGCCTTCGCCGCTGCCGGTTCCTTCGAATCGACCGGAGACGCGAACCGGTGATCGAGCTTCGGGGACCGGGGGAACCGTCGGCTCGGTGCCAGGAAGTTGAACTGGCGTGGGCGTTCCCATCGGTCCTGCGGTCCAGGTTTGCGGTGCCGCAGGATAATAGGTGCAGCCGCCGATCGATTTGCCGGTCCATGTATCGATCAACTCGAAAACCAACTTGTTCACGGGACCGATCGTTGGGTGCAGCGTCGATGGCGGCTGGGTCACCTTGTAGCGAACGCCAGCAACATATTCGCCCTCGGTCGTGCCGCGTTTCAGTGGCACTGATTCTCGGTTGCAAGCCAATACATAGCGATCTGGAACGACGCCGCTCAATCGCACTTGCAGCCGTTCGTTGGCGACGTCAATGAAGCGAGCGATGCCAGCCCCGGTAACTTCTTCCGCCAACAGTGGCCATGGTTCGTGCGCCCGTCGCAGTTCGAGTGTGATGTCACCGAGTTGCACACGTCCAAGTCGCGGAAAGTTCAGCTCGAAGATCGATCGGAACCATTCCTGTTGTAACGGCAACCCGGATTCGTTCAGGTCGCGAATCACCTGCGAAAAATCGTCCCAGAGGACTTGAGGTAACATGAACCGATCATGCAGCTGGCTTTCCCAACGGACCAATGGTTCGGCGTACGGACGTTGATGGAAATGGGCCACCAAAGCACGCACCAGCAGCCCCTGCAGTGAGGCAAGTTTTGAGATCGGCGCCATCGCGAAACTTTGCAGAATGATCTGACCGAGTCGACGACTCTGACGCTCGGGAGCATAAAGCGTATCGACGCGAATTTCGGCGCGGTGCATGTTGCCCGAAGCATCCGCCAGCAGATGACGTAGCAGTCGGTCGGGCAACCACAAGTGAGGTGAATCCGCAACGGGAAAACGCTCAAGTGCGATGCCCAGTTCGTACAACGCGTCGTCTCGCCCTTCATCAGGACGCGGCGCATTGCCGCTCGGTCCGACCTGTGTCCCTGAAAACAGGTAAGACAAACAAGGATGGTTTAGCCAATAGCTAATCAACGAACGAAGTAGCGGAGGGTGATTTAAGAACGGGCTGGTCGCGGGCGTGGGGCCGCCGAGTGTCAGCGCGGTGTTGCTGCTGCCGCGTTGGACTTTTTCCTCATTCAGTTCATCCAAATGAGCGACGTCCTCGGTATCCTCGGCCAATCCGCTCTCGGCCACCAAACCGACCGCTTTTGCTTCGACGAACGCGGTCTCGAACAGTTCCGATTGTTCTTGCCAATTGGATGCGGCAGGCAGGACCAACCGCAGTCGGTTTCGGTCAGGTTCAATGACAAATCGCATCAATCGAGGGTCTTGCGGTGGATCATACCCTTCCAGCACCACGGGTAGCTGTAATTGCTGAGCAACTGCGTGGATGACGGCAACCAATTCGACGTAGTGTTCGACATGATGGATCGGCGGCAAGAAGACGTGAATAGCGTTATCACGTGCTTGGACGCACAATGCGGTTCGCGGTGCGCGACCGTTTTTCTCACTATCAAGCTCCTCCGAGCGATCACTAGGGGGTGAGAAGACGGTTTGCCGGGCGCTGGTTTCGCCATAGATTTGCGGCAATAAATCCTTTTCCTCGAATTGACTTGGCTCGTTAGCAATCTCATCGGCTTCGGTCGCATGTTTGGACAAACTGCCCAGCGGCAACCGGAATCCCATCGAAAAATCGCCTGGCAATAAATAAAGCTTCGAACGGCGAAATTCCCAAGTTCCACTGGACCAGCGGTTTCGGATTGGATTCCAACGCAGGGGTAAGACGTAGCCGGTCGGGGTGGATTGAGGCGTCGACAGCCGCTGCGCCAAGCGTTGCCGCCGTAGGGGATCGGTGAGTTCGTCGGTCTCCAGAACGAGCGGCAGTTGTGAAGGGTCGGTCCACAGTTGGTGCAACCGGTCCTCGTACGCGGGGATGACGTAATCGGGGTTGACGGTCAATCCGGACGCCAGCGCAGTGGCAAACTGATTCGCATCGTCGGCGGTGACTTCGCGTGGTGATTCGGTGCCACGAGGCAGCGGATTGACGTCCCGCCACAGCGGATGTCCATCGCTGCGGTAACAGCAGCTCATCCGCCACCGCGCACTGCCCTCGCCGCGATAATGTTCGCCTTGGCCGATGTGAACGGCGCCGCCGGATCCCCACTGCGTCCGCAAACGGCTCAGCAACAATTCCGCGAGCTCGCGATCATCGCGACCGGCGATTGACGCGTCGGATGCCGTCGATGGATCGCGGATAAAGTTGACTTCCGCACTGCTGCACAATGCAATCTGTTGCTTGGACAATTGGTCATCGACGTAGCGGCCTGTCGCGGCGATGTCGTGCCAGTGGGTTTGGCTAAGTAGTTTATTTAGAACGGTTGGTTTTAATCGCCGCAGTGTCAGTTGGTCCTTCGAACTGGCGACCAAGGGT
>NZ_JBFHFD010000048.1:0-24647 GCF_041583735.1 Novipirellula sp. | reverse complement strand
TTGAAAATCAATGGCGGCGATGGGTTTGATCGCTTGACCGTGACGCTATCGGAAAGTGAAATCGATCTTGCCGCGTTCCTGGCCAACCAGATCAGCGGTTTCGAAGAGGTCGTGATCACGACGACGGAAGCGAAAGTACTAAGTTTGGATGCTAACGCCATTGCTCAGGCGTTCGGTCCCGGGACTTCGATGGTGCTTCATATCGGCGTGTCGCAACTGACCGCGAATGCCGATTGGACGCTCGCGGACCCGACCTTCGTTTCCGGCGTGTTCGCCCAAGTGCTTCGGTTCGAAGGGGTTGAGATCTTGGTCGTCAGCGATTCGCCGTGGCGAAATTCGCGAGACCGATGGGACGTCAATAATAGCGGGTCGGTGACTGCGTCGGACGCGCTGACGATCATCAACCGATTGCCGCTGCAAGGAGAATCGCGTCTGCCGGTGATCGAATCGCTCGCTGATTTTACCGGGATGTATTATGACGTTTCGGGCGACGGCAAGGTCACCGCGCTGGATGCACTGAACGTGATCAATCGTCTGAACAGCACCATCGAAACGCCGCCGGCAGAACCCGAAATAACGACCGCCCTGCCCTTGCCTGCGGCAACGCAGTCTGCGGTGGAACCCTCGGCGCTAACTTGGTCTGCGACGAGCTCGGCAAGCCAGAGGATGCAGGCTGAGAGCGAGTCGGTGGTCGATTCCCCTAATGGCCTTTCACTTTCGTCCGCTGCGACTTCACCACACCCCAACGCCGAGATCATCGATCAGGTGATGCGAGAATTCAGCGGTGATGTTTCAGAGGTCGGCGACGAATTCGATTCGTCGTTGGACGCGTTCGATTGGCAAATGCTAGGGTAATTCGCAATGAGTGATTCCACTGCAAATGGCGGTGATGATGTGGCATCGCCATGCATCGGAACATGTTCGCTTGATTCAAGTGATCTTTGTGTCGGCTGTTTTCGCAGTCGCATGGAGATCGCTCGTTGGTCGAGTGCATCCTCAGCAGAACAGCAAGCAATCGTCCAACAGAGTGTGCGACGTCGCCAAGCACGCGATCAATCGGCACAGTAGGGTTGCTTTTGCTTTGAGCGATCAAACTCAGGGTAGCGAAACTCGCGAAGAGTTTCGGTGGGCACCCTAAACTACCGAAGGTCTTGGCAACTTTCGCTACGATCGCATAGCTAAGGTGCGACGCCAAGGTCAACGGTCGACGAATTACTCATCTGCGCCCGACGACAGGATAGAAGCCTATCCCACATCGACAGGCTAGCAGCCTGTACTACCGGTAACAGGCTGGCAGCCTGTACTACGGGCGTCTTAGCCGGGTAGGATGCTGGAGGATTCGTTTGGCGTTTCTGCCGCATCGAGCGCCGCAAGATGCTCTTTCTTGAAGTAACGATTGGCCAGAATTCGGATTGGTACCAACAGCGTGATGAACAGCGGAAAGACAATCGCGATCGCACTGCTTTTGATGACCCACAGGACCGCCAAACAGGCGAGTTGCAACATGGTGTAAAGATGCACGACCCGTTTAGGAACACGTCGCATGTAGTGTGCTTGGGGGTACAGACTGCTCTCCATGGGCAGCAGCGTTAGCCGCTCGAGGAACTGATTTCCCTTCATCGATACCAGACCCATGAACAGGAAGACTCCGTACAGCACCGCCATCGGAACCATCTTTAGTAACGCCAATGCGATCAGCGATCCACCGATGCCCAGATGAATCAGTAAGCCGGTCAAACGTGTTTCGCGGACGTGAATCACCCGGTCGCGTCGCTCGCCACTACGTGTCACCACCTCTTCGACATCCGCCAAGCTGCGAATGTGATTCAGCGATCGCACGGTGGCCGCAACTATCCAGGGAAGTCCAACCAGGCTGAAGGCACCCGTCAGCACTCCGATCACGCCGAGGTCCCAGTGATAGGCGGGGCCTTTCTGCAGTTGATGATCCGGGCTGTTGACCAAGCGAGCGGTGATGTTCTGGTCTAAGAAGATCAGCACGGCACCCAGCAGTCCCGGGATCACAGAGGCAAACCAGACCCACTGTGGCGCATCCATCGGATTGACGAACCAAGATCGGCCGCCGTGAAGCGAGGGGGCAAATTCATTGGGGATATCGAGTTTTGCCAGTTCCACATTGCTCAGCCAAAACGCGACCGCACTCATCGCGACCAATGCAATCGTGGGGCCAAAATCGCCCAGCAGTTCACGCATCCACGGCAACAAAAAACGGCTGCGGCGGAACGCTTGCAAGTTCATTGCCAAGTACAGAGTTCCAAGTGCTAGCAGCAGTGTCAGCAACGCATGCGACGGGTTGGCCAAGTCGTTGATGTCTTGGGATTCGCGAGCCAGTGACGAGAGGGCTTCGTAGATATAGATCACCGAGATCAATGCCGCAAAGATTTCGTCGGTGAATCGCGTAAAGAAACGCATCAACGCGCTCGCGTCAGTAACCGCTAACAGGATCGTCAAACCGCCGGCCCACAGACTGACGCAAGCGTACGTCGGCAAAAAAGGGATTTCGAGCTGGACGCATAAAGTGTAAAGCGTCGTGATGAACACCAACAACGGACCGGTGGTCCCGATGATGATAAGTGGTTGACCCGAAAATAACGCATACAAGACTCCGCCGATCGAGGCTGCTAAAATCGTCTCGACTGCTCCGATTTGTCCGCCGGTCGCCACGCCCATGATCCCGCCAAACGTGACGGTCGGGGCCAAACAGGCAAAGAACAAAAACATGATCGACGCGATGCTTTTGCCATGCACCCCATCGCGAAAATCGGAAAAGTAGTATGGCAGTCGGTGGCGAAAATCATCGATCAATCCGCCGGCAAAGCGACCCGTCCAACGCAGTCCCTTGTGAACGTCGACTTCCGGTACCGGTGTGGCCGGAGCAATCCGCGTCTGAAAATGCTGGAACGCTTCGGTTAGCTCCACAGCGTTTTTGGCATGGCGAAGTTCGTAACGCGCTTCGGAATCGCTCATAAAACGAGCAATCGCGGCAAGCGTGTCGATATGACGCCGCGCGGCTTGGTCAGGGCCGACTAGCAAGAAAATGTACGAAACCCCGACACCATCCAACGCTCCCGCATTGATCGGGTGCCTCAAGCGGGCAAAAACAACCAGCGGTTCGGTTAAGATTTCGCTGTAGGCGTGTGGCACCGCAACGGCCTGGCCAATCGCCGTGGCTGCGGTGTGCTCTCGCTGCAGCAGCAGTGCGAGAATGGGATCTCGTTGCTCGGTGTCGATCGTTCCACGGCGAGCAAGTTCATGGCAGATCTTACCCAGCGCCTCATCAAGGCTCGATGCTTCAAGATCCAGTATGCATCGATCCTCGCTGAAAGATTTTTCGAGCAACTCCATGCTGTCTTGTCCACTTTCGCGTTGATTCGGTCAGGGTGTCGCCTAAGAGTATGCCATATCGAGAGGCATGCGACGATTACAGAAAGGGTGATTGACGAACCAAAATGAAAAAGGGCGCCAAAAGGGACACATCACGGCGTTGGCAGCGGCCGAGGAACGAGCGTAATTCGCTAGCGATGACCGAAACGTGCTCAGAAGATCATCCGACTACAATCATCCGACTACAGAAGAACGTCAACGACTTCTTTGGACGAATCCGTTGTTTTGCGCGGGCCCGTTGGGTTCTTTGATTCTTCTCGCAGCACCAGCAGTTCCGCGCGGACTTCGTTGAACAATTCCGCGATATCGCTCCAGTGATCATGTTCACGAAAGTTCAAGGGACGTGGGCTCTCGCCCGCGATCAAGCGTTGCAATTCGCCTCGCAGTCGACAGATTGGACCGGCAAATCGGTTCGTGGTGGCCAGCAGGTCGTAAGCTGCAATCGGCAGAATGACAAGCAAACCTGGGATCCAGGTGATCGCGTCATCAAGACACTCGATCATCCGTTGGTTTGTCGTGCCCTCGCGATCGGACAAGAAAACCGTACAGCAGAAAACGACGCTGTAGTACAGGATCGCGGCAAACGCGTAGAGTGCCACGCGACGTAAAATGGCCCCTTGGACATGCGGATCGGCAATCACATGTTTGCGAGTCGAATTCGACGAAAATCGTTTCAGGTCCATCACTTTTTGTCCACAGAATTGTCCGCTGTTAGCGCTAGCTGCCGAACGCACCGTCAATCGCGTTGCCGGACGTCACGAAACTCTCTTGGGTCTTGGTGGCCAGGAACGAGACCGAGCTGATGCAAACGGCGAGAATCAACGCCAGCATCACCGCGTACTCGACTGCCGTTGGGCCGTCTTCTTCGCGTAAAAATTCGACGACCGCACGTTTGTAGGATGGCTTGATCATGATGGTGAGTTCTTGTCTGTATTGCATCGCGTTGCTGGCTTGCCCCAAGCACGTTCATTAAAAGCCAGCCATTCGCTTTTAATACATTCTTCGAAACTTGTGCTCTGTTATCAAAACCATAGTGCGCTGTGGCGCGTAGTATGGGGGGCTTTCGTGGGGTCGTGCTGATTTTGTGCGATAGATGGTCGAAGAGGCTGGATTTGCCGATTAGATTGATCATTCATCAAATCCTCAGCCCCTTTGGGGGATTCCCCTAGGATTGGAATCCTATTGGCAATAGCGGCCTTAGGGGGGGCATCTCTCATAAGAGCGACCGCCAAAACGCCCCGCAATGGCAGCCAGAGACGAATCGATGGTGGCTGTATCGCCACGATGGGTTTGTTAACCTGTAAACAATCGTCTTCTTCCTCAATCACCGCCACGTTAACATCAGCATGCTCGGACCCGTATTTAATCGCGAAGCGTTGGTCGTCCCGAAACGGCCCAAGACGTACCTCAGTCGAGGCGTCTACGTGCTGGTGCTGTTTTTGCTGCTGTGCACGGGATATTTGGTGCTCGATGGTTCGCGATCGCTGTTGACGACCTCCGATTCGGCTCGTTTTGGTGGTTGGATGTTCGCCTTGTTGTCGCCGCTGCAATTTTTGGTGCTCAGCAGTTTGGCGGCCGTCGGAGCCGCTAGTAGTGTCGCGCAGGAAAAAGATCGCCGTACCCTGTTGCTGCTATTGATGACGCGGTTGAGTGGTTTTGAGGTCGTTGTAGGCAAATTGACGGCCAGTCTGCTCGGGCCGCTCTCGATGCTGGTTTGCGCCTTGCCTCTGTTTTTGGTGCTGCCACTGCTTGGTGGCGTCTCGCCCGCACAAGTGCTAAGCGTATTTGTGGTGACCGCCGCAACCATTGTGTTTGCTGGTTCGGTCGGTACCGTCGTGGGATTGTGGCGCGAGAAAACGTTTCAAGCGATCGCGCTAACCGTGTTGTTGTTGCTGATGTACATGGCCATCGCCGAGATGATTGCGGTCATCGGCAGAGTTCCTGAGACCATCGCGTTGGCGCTGAGTCCGCCTCGAGCCCTGTTGGCCGCCGCCTCGCCACTAGCGAGTCTGTCGAGCGAGACGGCGATCGGGATCAGCTACTTTGTTGGCGTGTCGGTCTGTATGTCGATTGCGACATTGTTGTTTGGCGTGATGAAGGTTCGAATTTGGAACCCGTCGCGTGACGTTCGCTTGAAAGCGCCTGAACCGGAGACATCCGAAGAACTACGCGAGTATTCTGAACCAGCGACTTGGAAAGTGCGTCAGGCGCGTCAGGTTTGGAAGAATCCAATTTTGTGGCGCGAGATCATGACCTGGGCTTATGGCCGCAAAGTGGTGGTGATCCGAGTTGCCTTTGTTGCGTTGTTCCTGTTGGTTACCGGCGCCCTTTATTTTCAAATTGAAAGCGGAGTGGCGATGGAACCCGCTGGCCGAATCGGTCGCGCTCTGCCGGCGGCGACGTTGCCACTGGCGGCATTGGGCGTGATCAGTTTGGTGTTGGTGAACGCGTTGGCGGTCAATGCGGTTACGGGGGAACGTGACGGATTGGCGCTGGACTTGTTGTTGGTGACCGATCTTTCGCCCAGCGAATTTGTGTTTGGCAAATTGCTGGGAGTGCTTTATGTTGCCAAAGAAATGATCCTGCTGCCGCTTGCGTTGATCGTCTATTTGGCGGCCAACGGCGTCATGACGGTCGAGAATGCGACGTATATCTTTGTCGGTGCGATCACGTTGTATGTGTTTGTTTCGATGTTGGGCATTCACTCGGCCCTGAACTATGTGGCTGGACGAACCGCCACGCTGGCGAGTCTTGGGACGGTCTTTTTCCTTTGTGTTGGCATTGCAATTTGCATGACGATCATGGTCAGTTTCCGTGGCGCATTTCAGCTTCAATTGGCTCCCTTCTTGGTGATGATTCTCGGGGGTGGAGCGGCACTTTTCGCTTCCCTTGGCTGGCGTAACCCGTCGTCGGCCATCTTTGCCGCTTCCTTCTTGTTGCCCTTGATCACGTTTTACGCGATCACTCAGTTCTTGTTGCAAACCGACCATCTGTTTGTCGTGTTTTCATTGGTCGTCGGTTACGGATTTACGACCGCCGCGATGATGATTCCTGCATTGAGCGAGTTTGATGTGTCGCTTGATCGCGATCGCGGCGCCGGTGGAGATTCCGCTTGAGTTCCCTGTTCGCGGCTTGGGGATGGCTGCTGGTGATGGGAGTGTTGATCCTGCTAAGCGCACTCTTTAGCGGCAGCGAAGCCGCCTTTTTTTCGTTGCCTCATCGCGAGCGTTTGCGACTGAAACGCCGCGGCGTGACAGGACGAATGGCCGCATCCATGTTGGACGATTCGGATCGCTTGCTGTCTGCCATCTTGTTCTGGAATCTGTTGATCAACATGACGTACTTTGCGATCGCGTCGATCGTTGGTACCAAGTTGCAAGACGATCCGGCGGGCGGTTCGTCGCTAGCGGTCGGGTTCACCGCCGGAAGTTTGATGGTGATCATCTTCTTTAGTGAGATGTTGCCCAAAAGCATCGCGGTGCTCGCTCCGGCGCGGTTGTGTTTGCTTGTCGCTCCGCCGCTGAACATCGCGGTCAAGATCGTTGGCCCCGTGTTGCCGTTGGTCAAAACCACCAACCTTGCCGTCAGCCGTTTGATTTGGCCGTCGTTTCGTCCCGAACCCGAAATCGATCTCGCCGATATTGAACGTGCCATCGAACTGGGGACCGACGACGCGGCGCTGCTGCAACGCGAACGGATCGTGTTGTCGGGACTGGTGGAAATGGCCGAAATTCGCGTTGCCGAATTGATGCGGCTGCGGAGCAAATTGCAGCTGTACACCGTCGACGAAGTGCATCAGATTCTCAGCCAAGATCAACCGCTAAATGGTTACGTCTTGATCACCGATACCGATGGGCAATCAATCAACGCCGCCATCAGCGTTCGACTCTTGCGGCCTAGTCAGATCGATGATCTAGCCAATGCGATGGAACCGGTGATCTATGTCCCCTGGTCGGCGCGTGTGTCCCAAGTGCTCGATCAACTCAACGACGACGACCGCAGTGTAGCTGTGGTCGTCAACGAGTTTGGCGAAGTGATTGGGGCGGTCACGATTGACGATATCTTGCAATACGTTTTTGCTTCGCGGCACTCGCACGAGATGGATACGATTGGTGAAGCGACCATCCAAATGCTCGAAGAAAATCACTATCGGGTCCACGGATCCGCCAGCGCGCGTGCGCTCGCCAAGCGATTGGGGATCGAAACGGTCGAAGAGGGAGTGACCACGGTGGCAGGGTTGATCCAGCGGCATAACGAACGACTGCCGCGAGTCGGTGATCGTGCTCCGCTAGATCGCTACACGCTCGAAGTCGTCGAAGAAAAAGACGATGCCGTCTGGATCGATGTTCGTGTGGTGGATGAGCGTCTCGATACGCCGGAGACACCGTCATGATTATCGCGATCTTGATCTTTGCAGTTGGGCTGCTGCTGAGCGCGTTTTTTAGTGGTAGCGAAACGGGGCTGTACCGCGTATCACGAACCCGTTTGGTGCTCGATGGGCTCAGTGGTTCACGCATGGCGCGAGGCGTCGTGTGGCTGTTGAATCATCCTGCGATCTTTGTCGCGACGATGTTGGTCGGCAATAATATCGCCAACTATCTCGTCAGTCTTGCGATCGTTATGGCAGCGCTGATTTTGTTTGGTGTCGATACGAGTGCCGAACTGATCGGTCCGGTGCTGATGACGCCGGTCGTATTTGTACTCGGCGAACTGTTGCCGAAGTACTTGTTCTTTCATGCCCCCTATCGGTTGCTGCGGGCGACCCGCCCTGCCCTGCTGGTGGCCACCCTGCTGTTTGCACCGGTCACGATCCTGTTGGGATTGCTGGGGAACGCGCTGCGATTGTTGACCGGCGAGACCCCGTTTCGCGTGCGATTGACCATGGCTCGCGGTGAATTGGATCAAGTTTTACGAGATGGTCACGAAGCCGGTATCCTTGCCGCCGGTCAGCGTGTGTTGGCACAAAACTTGTTCGAAGTCGGCAATCAGCCCGCGGTGTCCTACGGAGTGCCGCCGCAACGATTGGCGATCGTGCAAGCACCGGTCAATGTATCCGAAGCGAAACAACAAGCTCGCCGCCGCAACCATCCCATCGTGCTGGTCCAGCGAGGCGGACGGATTATCGGATTTTTGCGTTACGCCGACTTGTGTGTCGCCAATCCACGAGTCGATATCAAACCGGTGATTCGTGGACGGACCACCGATCGACATCTGCGAATTTTGTTGCGTCTGTATGATGCCGCAAGTGATGTGGCGGTGCTCTTCGATGATCACGGTGATATGCGATCGGTGGTCACTCGCCGGCAATTGCTGCAGCCGCTGATCAAGTAGTTTTGACGGCAAACGGTCACTTGGAATAACCAAGCGTTCCAATCACCATCAACATCTCGTCACAGGTGATGTAACGGCGGTGATGTTCCAATTTGTACTGGTCGATGGCAACCGCGAGTTGACGTCCCTCTTCGGAGAGTCCGCTGTGCGAGCTGCCGAATTGACGACGTTCCCCTCGTGGCTTGGATGCATCTTTGGCTCGACGATCGACAAAAGCATCGTGAGTGGACGCGGGTTGGCTCGACACCGAAAAGTTTTCCGGAGTTACCGCTGACAGATAGTTGGTAGGCACATTGGGTTGTTGCATCAGTTCACTCTTAACTGGATGAGCATGGTAATCCGTTAAAAGCCTACCTCGCAAAATAGCAGGACGCGGTGTTCACGTCTCTTTTCGCGGAGGTTTTTCGTTTTTGATGCACATGGTCACCCCTCATCGCACCAGATAACCGTCGCCATCGGTACAACCCGGCCGCTGACCCGTTTTGAAGTTGCGCGTTTGTATTTAGGGGCAAAGCCCCGGACGTTTACCTAGCCCAGCCCAACGGGCTGGGACCAAGACTTGGGCTACGAAATTGGTTCGTGCCGCAACCGCAATTGCGTTATCGCAGACTCGCGGGCATGTCGAATCCATGTTGTTCGTTGGCCAGCCGCTCTTGTTGCTTTTTGACTTCGTTTGCCCAGTTCGCTTCGCCGCCCAGCGCGTTGGGGCCTACGAGGGAGGGGTTCAGTTTCAGGGCCATCGCGAGTGACTCTTTGGCGGCTTCGACGTTGCCTTGATCCAATAGCAGCGTGGCGAGCTCGAGACGCGCGGTCGAGTCGTTCGGATCTTTCTCGGTGGCACGCACGAAACATTTCTGAGCCTCGTCGCTGCGTCCAAGTTGCCGCATCGCAATCCCCTGCAGCACATCGGCGCGCGCCGGTGTCGCATCGGTTCCCATTCCGTCTTGCAACCGATCAAGCGTCGCCAGCAGGCGTCCATAGCGATGTTCTTGGTGGTAAATTTCCGCCGCCTGCAGCTGGACTTCGGGGAAATCGGGTTGCAGTGCCAATGCACGATGATACGCAGCCAAGGCGTCGGGCAGTTGACCCGCCGCGAGCAAACAATCGCCTCGCAACGCCCACACGTCCGCCGAGGTGCGGGCCGTTGCCAGCGCAGCAAGGCTTTGCTGCTGAGCCTCTTGGTCGCGTCCCACGTCCAAGTACATGCGGCCAAGTCGCTGGACTCGTTTGGGGTCGCTGGCGCTAAGTCGGACCGCTTGTTCCATATGCTCAATCGCTGCGTCATGCTCGCCTCGTTGCCAAAGCGATTCTGCGAGGCCCCAATGAGCACGGTCATCAGCACGAGAAACATCCAATGCGTCGCTGAAAAGCGTTTCGGCGACATCCCACTGGTTGTTGTGCATGGCCTTAAAACCCTGCCCTGACAGCCGCCGAGCCGCAATCGATTGTCGACTTTCACCGATCCGCCGAATCGAGCGGCAGCCGGCTAACGCCAACACCGCTATCATCAGTATCATGAGGGCGAAATTCGATTTCATTTCAGGGCGATCGCGTTGGGAAAAGAACGTTCTTCGCTCCTTTTAGCAAGATTTCCCTGTTAAAAGCAATGTAAAGATCGCTGATCGGGGCCACTTCCGCAGCGCTTCTTAGCAATCTCCTTTTCCTGACCAACGTCCCTTCCGCGGCGGGGGCGTCATCGTCGATTCTCCCCGTCCATTACGCAAATTCAAAACGAGAAAATGCCAGCAACTTTTGACGAATTCGGACTTCGTTTCCTGTATCCCGATAACTGGACATCCGTGGTTGACGAGGAAGAAGGGGGCAACAGTGCGACCCTGCAGCTGCCCAGCGGTGGATTCTGTTCAATCGTCCGTGACCAGAGTCAGAATCTGGACGAGCAGCTTGTCGACGAGATCCGCGATGCCATCATCGTGGAATACAACGAGGTGGAATCGGAAATCCTGCCCATCGATTCCTTTTTTGACAACGGTTTGGCGGTCGATCTGAAATTCTATTATCTCGATCTGCTGATCATGCTGCGGACCATCGTGACCCGGATCGCAGGACAGCGGTTTGTGATTCAGATCCAAGCCGAAAGTCGCGACTTTGATGCGAACGAATTGGTCTTCGGCGCCATTTTGAAACAGCTCCGCGAATGCGATCCCAGCGAAGATTAAATCGTTGATCGCTCCACGATCAAAATGCAATCTCGATGTCGCTTCGTTGGCGTGCAAGCTTGTTAGCGGAGCGGCGCAAGCCGCCCGGTCAGGATCGACGTTTTTGTTTGCGGCAATTGGGCAGCTCGCGCCGCACCGCTACCAAAGTCGATGGCATTGGACTTGCGCTGCTCTGCCAATGAAAAGTCATCCTGCCTAAACCAAGTCTTGCTTTCGCTTTTTGCGGCGGTTCTTGCTGCATTCGCGACACACGCCATGGATAATCATACGGTGACCCGAGATGCGGAATCCATGCTCGACACCGATTTCTTCCAGCAGCTTGGTGAGCGGTTCGCTCTGGAACTCGAACAGCTCGCGACAACGTGTGCAGTACAGGTGGTCGTGCTGGGGGTAGCCATAATCGTGCTCGTAGACCGTGCGGCCCTCGAGCTGGAAGCTTTTCAGCAGTCCGGCGTCGACAAATTCACGCAGCGTCCGATAGACCGTCGCACTGCTGACATAGTTCTTGGCCCCTTTGCGAGGCAAGCGGTCAATCAGTTCGTCGGCATCAAAATGGTCGTGATGGCTAAAGACTTGATCAACCAACGTTTTCCGCTGGCTGGTTTGTCGAAGCCCGCGCGTTTGCAAATACTCCTCAAAACGCTCTTGAGGGGTTAGCGAAACGTCAATCGGTTGAAGCGAAGGAGATGATGAGTCTGACACGTTGACAAGTATTGGCGGTAGCGTCGGTGCATTGCGGGGCGAATTTCGCCGTCCCAACAGAGGAAACAGCTCGCGGTGGTCCTCTTCAAAGAGTACACCAATTCTGCGAGCTGTTTGAATGCCCTAACACTGTCTTACCGCATATTTTCGACTTTGACCACGCCGAATCGGCGAAAACCGAGTCGGGATCGCTCGTGCCCGTGTCACTGCACTATGCGAACTGGTCTAACATCCGCTCCAAGGCAGCGTCCATCTTCTCAGGTGTGTCGTAATTGCCGCTGGCAATTTGGCGACGAAGGTCGGCCACGCGGTCGATGCGGATCTCTCCGCCACCGGCGATCGCACCCTCAAGCCGGTTGACGCCCGATGCCGCACTGCTGATGTCGAGTTGATCCACAGGAGCTGCGGATTTCTTCGGCGTCGCTAGATTGGGGGTCGGGGATTGGGTTCGTTGTGCCCCACCTGCGTTTTGCGAGGCGGACATACGAAAAGGGCCAAAAATTTGCATAATCTGATTGCTCCCGTTTGGGACTGGTGACTCCCATCAAACCACCCGTAACTCAGTGATGAGTCGCCGTGGGTTAGTTTAATGGATGCGAAAGCGCGTGAATTGACCGGGCCTATCCAGCAAAATCTTCCTTGAGATCACTTGATTTTGACCGTTTCCGCTTCGGTCGTCAGCGCCGCTATCCTTGTCCCAGGATGCAATCCGTCGTAGCGAAAAGAGACTTTCGTCAGCGCGAATCGGGCGGAAACATTTGTTTCATCGTCCATCGACCGCGACAACTTCAATCAATTTGATCACCGTGCGGTGCACAAATTGAATCCCAGGGACGCTGCGGAAGTTAGCAAACTCGTGAAACTACGGGCAATACCGGTTTTTCCGACTTCTTGAGCCAATCCAGAAAAGATCGAGAATTTTTTTTTCAAACCCTCAAGTTGCACACCCCTAAGGTGTTGCTTGCAACTACCACAAATTCAGCACGCTGACCAAATTGTGGTGTTGATCGGTCCACAACGGCGCGTCGCGAAGTTGCTTTGCACTGGCCGGCTGAGCCGTTTCCATCGCCGGGTGACCCCAGATCGGATTGTCCGCGTCCGCCAACAGGACCCCACTGGAATTTCGCACGCTGATCGCATCGTCGCCGATTCCGTAAACGACTCGGCTTTCCAGCCATGCGTTCTTCGCCAACCGGTGGACTAACGGAACTAAATCGAGATGGTTGTTGGAAACGTGCACGGCAAACACCCCTTCGGACGCCAACCGGGTGCGATAAAGTTCAAAGGCTTCGGTGGTCAAAAGGTGAGCGGGAATCGCATCACTGCTGAAGGCATCCAGCACGATCAGGTCGAAGCGATGGTCCTGCATCCGTTCCATCACCAACCGGCCATCCCCGAGATGATGCCGAATTGTCGATGGACAATCACTCATAAAAGTAAAATGTTCGCTGGCGATTCGCTGGATCGCAGGATTGATTTCGATCATGTCGAACTCGTCCTCCGCTCGGCCGTAGCTGGCAAGCACGCCACAGCCCAGACCGATCACACTGGTTTTGATCGACGGCGAACGTTCTTGCAGTACCGAGATCACGCGGCCAACACCGCTGTCGTAATAGTAGTAGGCGGTCGGTTCCGATGCCGCGTCCCCCGGTCGCTGCATGCCATGAATCGTGCGGCCATGGACCAAATGGGTCCCTTCCTCGTCGCGATGCACTCGCAACACTCCGAAAAAGTTGCGGTCCGATGCGATTGCCGAGGCGTGCCCTTTCATTGAGAGGTCGATGATCGGCAGCGCCATCACCACCATCACGACAATCTTGAATCGCCGAGCGGCGTTCCAGTCGTAGTCGGCCAGTTGCCAACCTCGACTGGCGAAAAAGATCACGACGGCTAACGCCGAAGCAAGCGACAACGCCAACGGTAGTTCGGTGAAATTGTTGAATAATAACGGACATACTACCGCGACAATCAAACCGCCGATCGCACCGCCAGCGGAAAGTAACGCATAGTACTGGGTCAACCACTGTGGCGCCGGCTTCACGCGAGCGACCTCGCCATGACACAACAAACACACGCCCAACAGCAGCACCATGTAGCAACTGGCTTCGGTGAGCAGTTGAAACGAGAAAGGCAGCAAATATTTATTTCGGAGCGCTGCGATCGCCAAGATACTGACTAACGCGATCCATTTTGGTTTGTACCACTGTGGCGAATCAAAGCAGATGATAAAGCTGAGCAGATACAAGCTCAGTGGCAGCACCCACAGAAACGGGATCACCGCAACGTCTTGGCAGACGTGATTTGTCACAACAAGCAGCAGCGTTGATGCAAACGCGGGCAGCGCGACCCACGCCATTCGGTGTTGCCAAGGGATTGATGTGGAGCTGTTGGATGTGTGTGAGGATGTTGTCGGTTGCTTCTCGCCGCGATCGACGACGCGGAACAACCGAATCGCAACCACGCTTTGAAGCAAGACGAAACCACAAAACATCAGCGACCACACCACCGATTGATGCGATACCGATAAAAATGGTTCGACCGCAAAGGGATAACTCAGCAGTGCTAACAGCGACCCGGCGTTCGAAAGTGCGTAGAGCCGATAGATTTTATCACTCGAATCTTGGTAGCTAAGCCATGCTTGGATCAGCGGTCCGGTACTGGAGAGGACAAAATAGGGCAGCCCGACGTGACACAACAACATCCAAAGCAAATAGAGTGTTGGCGATTCCGCTCCGCTAGGTTTCCAGACATCGGACGGTTCAATCGGCAAGCTTAATGCCGCGGCGCTCAGCAGCGATAAATGGATCGCGCCTTGAATGGCGGGTTTAAAATAACTTTTCAGAACGTGCGCATACAAATAGCCAGCAAACAACAGCAGCTGGAAAAACAGCATGCATGTGGTCCAGACCGCGGGCGTGCCACCAAACCACGGCAAGACACACTTGCTGATCACCGGTTGGACTTGGAACACCAAAAACGCGCCAAGCAGGGTGGTCGCGGCAAACCAAAGGGTCGACAATCCGGTTTGTTCCGGTTTTGTGGGCTGAGAGGGGCGATGGCTCATGAATTCGTTTTCGCAGGCAACGGTTGAGGCAGGCAAAGTACGTAAATGCGGACACACGTTGGAAAAACCTAGGTTACGGTTCGCCGTAGAGGGGGGATGAATCCAGGAATTGCCTCGGTTCAATCGGGCTTACGTCAAATGGGGCTGGTTCAATTGGAAGGGTTTGCCCGGGTTCAATTGGAATGGTTTGTCTGTACGATAAGCTTGAAAATTGGCCTTCATCGAAAGCGTCAAACGTCCCCACCTCCGAGTTCTCGCCCTTGTCGATCACCCCACCTCGAGACGAAGCGACCATTGCGGTGCGTCAACGCGTTTACGTCGACGCGGGCCGCGCGGCGGTATGGGGATTGGGCGTCAATGTCGTCTTGGTCATCGCAAAGTTGTCGGGCGGGATCGTGACCGGTTCCGCCGCGCTGATTGCCGACGCCGTCAATTCGATCGGCGATGTCGCCAGTGCACTGGCCGTTCGCGGAGCACTCAGTGTCGCCCAGCGTGAAGAGGACGACGATCATCCCTATGGTCACACCAAAGCCGAATCGATCGCCGGGTTGTGTGTCGCTTTGCTTGTCGCATTTAGTGCAGGATTATTGGCGATTGAAACCGCAAAGCGATTCGGCGGCGAGTTGCGAGTTCCCGCCGTGTTGGCCGGTTGGATCGCAGCGGTCTGTGCGTTGGTCAAAGAGGTGACGTATCGGTTCACCGCCCGCGTTGCCCAGCGGCTCGATTCATCGGCGCTGCGAGCAACCGCGTGGGATCATCGCAGCGACGCATTGGGATCGGCCGCCGTTGCGGTTTCGTTATTGCTATCGCCGTATGTCGGTGCTTGGGGGCCGTACATCGACCCGATTGCCGCGTTGTGTGTTTGTGGCATGTTAGTGATCACTGGGATTCGGATTTTCACCAGCACGGCACGCGAGATGATGGATCAACAAGCGGACGAGGCGACTGTGACGCGAGCCCGCGCCGTCGCCGAAGCGGTCGCTGGCGTGTCGTATGTCGAGAAGTTACGGATTCGCAAAAGTGGACTCGAGTTTTTTGTCGAGATCCACGTACAAGTCCCTGGCGAGATGTCGGTCCAAGAAGGCCACCGGATCGGCCACGATGTGAAAGACATGTTGTTGATCGAAATGCCGCGAGTCCGCGACGTCCACGTCCACATCGAACCCGACACCCACAGCGAAGCGTCCTAAAAAAACTCGTTCCCAGGCTCCTGCCCAACGCCGTCAACGATTTTTGGGCTGCAAATTACGGCATTTGCGTTTCGTAGCTACGCTCGCCAGAGCGTGGATTGTTGACGTCCAATGCGAATCACCACCTTCTGGCGAAGGTAGCTACCTAAAAATCTTTCACGGCGTTGGGCTCCTGCCTAGTAACGCACTGCACCGCAGGCTCCCGCTTGCGCAGCGGCGTTGGACGGGAACCGACCGAAGAAGATTAGGATTAAGAGTACGATTACGATTAAGAACAGAACGGGTGTAACGATGTGTGACCGTCTTGTGCGCAAGAAACTGGATATCATCGATTTTTGAAATCGTCGTATTCTTGCCGGCGGTCACAGCGGTTCGATTCGTGGGTTCCTCCAGGACAAGCCCGTCGAGGAAGCCAATCGCTGCCATGCCATCAATCCGATCGTGTCGGTCCCCTATTTTTCTGTCCACGTTTCCAAACGGTCGACTGCGAACAAAGAAACGGAAGAACAGGCATTTTGTTGTTTCTGTCATAAACGACTCCTTTATTCTTTTAAGACGACGTCCATCTCCGGTGCTAACCTTATTTAGCAATCCGTAGGATCAATTGATGTTGCATTCCAGGTACAGGAAAACCTTTCAGCACCGCATGGTCATCTTTTCGTTCGTAATGGAGCAATCTTCCGATGAATGGATCGACCGCTGCGGGCACGTCGAGTGCGTTGAGTGAGGGGGGCAATTCTGAGTCGTGTGCGGCAGCGTACATCCGGATCGCTTCGATCGTTCGCAACATTGCAATGTTGCGTTCACAGCCCGCCTGCGCATTTTTTGCAGCCACTGAAAACGATGGAGACCATGACTGGAACGGCTTGGCAAACAAGCCCGCCGCCTGTGCCTCGGTTTGCATCCTTTTTTCGATCTCGACAAAAGCTGGGTTCGTGCGAATTTGCCAATATGGTAGCAACGTCCATTTGTAGTATTCGTCTCGCCATCGATCCAGAAAGCGAACCATTGCCAACAAAACCACCTGCTCGGTTGGATACTTCTCAACTTGCTCGGGCTTCAATTTCTGCTCGTCAATTAAGTACGCTTTGGCACTAGGATAGGCATCCAAGATGAATTTCTCGATTGTTGCTCGAATCGCGACAGGATCTCCGGTGGGAAGATTGAAATCGACTTCCAGCGACCTAAGTTCGGGCAACAAACGATCGATGAAGTCTTGCCAATAACCTTCAGAGCGAGGCGTTTCATCAATCTCTGAAAGCAACTTTAGCTGCAAGTGCATGAATTCATGTTCCACGTCAAAGGCTTGTTCCATATCGATTAGCGGCGTCGGCATCGCGGCGAACGCCCAGTACAGATTCGGTGTTTGGGCGTGCTGCAACAGATACAGAGCATCGTTCCAAGCCATCGAAGCGATTGAGTTTCCGACCAGACCCGAAACAAGAAAGTCGTCGCTGCCAATGTGCCGAGCCATTGCGAACTGTTGCCCCAGTATTTCAATCGCATCGTCCACGCGGCCTTCCGCAATAGCGACGCGGCAGCGGAGGCTTTGGTTTCGAGCTAATTCACGAAAGTTTTGAATCTCGGGAAGCAAGTAGCCGAACATATCGTCATCGATCAGCTTGAGGTTTCGATTCAGATCAAAATGCCGACGGCTGGCCGCTTCCCGAAGAAATTCAACCTGAAAACTCGTGAATTTCAAATACGTTTTGACGTCATCGATTGGCAAGTCCTCGGGTGGAGTCGAGAGCCATACATGCGGTCTCGTCTCGTCTCGCGTTTTGCCTTCCGCTTCGGCTTGTTTGGCAGCGTTCGAAAAAAATTCCGAGAGCGAATGGCGGGAGCCTTGTTGTTCGAAAAATCCGGCGGCTTTCAAGTAATACAGGGATGCGTTGCCAGGTATTGCATCGAAGCTGCTTGGGATCAGCCGATATTTCATTGCAGGCTGCGGTTCCGCAGTCGGATGCAGGACGAGCTGTTTCGTCATGATGACGATGTCAGTTTCAGCCGATTCTTGCTGCGACCATCCATCGGATGTTTTTGCTGATTTTTTCGCAAGCGGTTCGGCACTGGATTGCTTGCAGAGCAGACAAACGAATAGCAATAGGATCAGTCTGGAAAAAACTTGGAGGGATTGGGACATCGTATTAGTTCGCAGAAGAGGACGAAATGAACCGATAGATCGAAAGCGATGTTACCTTCGTACGCCAAGCAATTCTTTGATTAGTTGCTCGACATTGGGGGTTGCATGGCTGGCAAGCGTTTCACCCTCCATTAACGGGATTGCGTGTTCGCTTGAGTGGAACGACGTGACATGCTCGTTTCCAGGCAAACTCTGTCGCGACGCTATGTTTCCTGCTGTCATCGGCATGTGGATCGCGAAATCAACAGGAGTGGCTGACCGCAACGGTTTGCGGCTTGTCTCTTGATGGACGACATGCTCCTGAGGGAACACCGCCGATTCCTGGATTGTGGTAGTTGAATCACCGCCGGGACTTAGCAACAAAAACGTCACGAGCACGCCAGCGGCAAATCCACATGCGGACGCGGTTACTAAATGGAATCGATTTCGAACACGAGTGTTTGACGGACGAACGACAGGATCATTGGCCCTGGCGATCGCATCGAAAATCGCTTCAGCATCAAAGCCGACCGGGCGTGGCTGAAATTTTTTCAGCTGTTGCTCGAGTGAACGTACATCGCGGTGTACCGCATCATGATTGTGGTTGTTTTGATCCATCATTGACCTCGGGGTTCTGTATTTGATCGATCGACTGTTTTAGAGTCAGCAGTGCCTGCTGGTAACGACGATGAACGGTGCTGAGCGGCAGTGAAACTAGGTTTGCGATTTGTGCGAATGAAAGGTCGCCCCAGATTCGAGCGACGACGATCTCACGATCTTGCTCTGCCAATTGGCTTAGCATCCTTTCGCAATCGGCTGGATCGTCGTCATCGTTTTCCGCGGGGATGAACCACGATTCCAGCTCTTGGCCCGCTCGAGTTTGGTGCTTGCGGCGTCGTGCGTCCGCACGTTCCAAATTGATCGCCCGGCGCCGCACGGTGGTGTACAGCCATGCAATGGGGTCATTCGGAAGCGTTGTTTGTTTCATTAACGCGATTAATGCTTCTTGAACCGCGTCTTCGGGTGCGCGACTCCACTGCCTAGCGTACAGCTTGAGTGCTGCACCTTGAGCATCGATCAGTTGCTGCAAGTACGTCGCGTCAATTGGTTTCACCTTCTTGGACCACTCTGTTTTCGTACGCTTGATTCACAATCGGTGTCTGTTGGTGTCGGTGTTCGGCAGCTGGACGTTCAGTGATGGGGCGGTAGAAACACCTAATCACTGAATCTCAGCGTAGGCGGAGAAATTTTTCCTTGCATCTCACCGCACATACAGATGTCACCGGGTAAAATGTATTTTCTCACAGAAATTTGAAAATGCATCCAATTTTCTGTTTGGACGGCAAAACACGCAGGACTAGCAAGGGGCTGATTCCTACTTGCTCTGACCCCGAATCGTGCAGAGCACGTCGCAATCATCAAGTCGAATGATGCCGATTGTCGAATCTGCACCAGCCAAGCTCGTTTTCTTTCGCCGTCTGCTGAAGGTCAAAAAAATGGAAGGTTAAACAATAGCCCGTCATGCCATCCATGCGAACGTATCGGCTTTCCCATTTTCTAACCTTCGATTTTCTAACCCTTCGTTTGCTTTGGGTTCCAAGCAGCATTCGGTTAAAGCACGCGGCTGCGTCAGACCGAAGTTGCGAAATAAATATGGAGCCAATGCGATATTAGCTTTACATCGCGATTGTCCTTTTCGATTCTTGCCGCCCATCCTGTCTTTCTGTCGTAACAAGTTTTCTGTCTTCCGTGAACGCTTCGAGTTGGGTCTCTTTAAGACCAGTCAATCGGAGCAAACATTTGCGTCCGCTTTTCGTATCGAGCTGCGTTGGTTTGACTGAAGTCGCCGATGCGGCCTAGCAAATGTTCACGTTCATCCCCAAAACTCGTTGCCAGGTGGTTGTCGTTTACTTCACAGACCACAAATTCGTTCAATTGAAAATTAAAGTAACGAATTCTCAATTCCGACGTGGAATACGCTAGGATATCTCGATCGTGTCCCTTGTTTCGCTCGCGTGAAATCGGAAAACTGATGTTGTCGCATTTGCCATGGTTCCGCTTCGGGAGCTGTCTTTGGGTTTGCCTGAGTGCGGCGAGCTTATTTGCCGATCCGCCTCGCATTATCACTTGCGGCTGGAATGCACCGACGACCACTCAGTTGGCTCGTGATGCGGCGCAGATGCAAACGTCTGTGTTTAGTGGAGCGGTGTTGGATATTCGCCCCGACGCCGGAATGCCCCATCCGTTTTGGTCTGCCCACAGTCGCGATGATTGGTCGTCGTTGACGTTCGACGCCGGCGTTGATCCCCTGCAAAATGCCGATGTCGGCAAATTGACCTCGGCTTATCTACTTGTCAAGGCGAACCCTGGCGACGTCGATTGGCTGGACGATGAGGGATGGGCCGCGATTGTGGATCACTGGCGTATCGCCGCACGGATCGCCAAACGTGGAAAGTTAAAAGGGGTGTTGTTTGATCCCGAGCCGTACAGCGAACCGTTTCGCCAATTTCAATATTCGCGTCAGGAAGCGGCCATCGACCATTCGTTCGATCAGTATCGTGCGGCGGCGCGAAAGCGAGGCCGCGAAGTGATGACCGCGGTCATCGCCGAGTTTCCCGACGTCGAATTGGTGAGCTACTTTCTAATGAGCTACCTGATACGCGATCACCGCTATCGCGGCCCCTCGCCAGTCGGCCGCTCCGACGAAGCTTGGTGTTTGGCGGGGCACTCGTATGGGTTGCTGCCCGCCTTCTTGGATGGCTGGCTCGATGTGTTGCCGCCAAGTATGACGCTGTACGATGGGTGTGAGTACGCGTACTGGCACAAATCGGCGAATGATTTTGCGAGGGAAGCGGATGATGTTCGTCGGCGAGGCGTCCAGTTGGTGTCGCCTGAGAACCGTGACAAGTATGCGAGGCAATTGAAAGTCGCTTTTCCTATCTACATGGATGCGATTCATCCCGAACTAGCAGGACGTTATACGCTTGAGCCTGAGAATCCTGATCGATTGGCGTTACTTCGCCGCAATCTCGCAGCGGCGATCGACTACGGTGACGGGCTGGTGTGGATTTATGGCGAACATGGACGCTGGTGGCCTGAGCCAGGCGAGACGGCGCTGTGGCACAACAAAGATGTCTATCCCGAGTGGCGGACTTTGATTCCCGGTTGTGACATTGTGCTGAAGGAAGTCGTGGAAGCAACCGGAACTCGACCGGTTGCAGAACTGCAGCCCTTGTCATTGCCAGATCATCGTGGTGCGACACAAAATGATGTATCGGTCCAGTGGTCGACGTGGTTGGGCAATGGACCGATGGCGGACACACCGTCGGGTGACGCTAAGATCAGTGAAGATGTTGTTGTGATCCGCGGTGCCGCAGAAGCAGCGGGATTGGCGACGGTGACGGTCGAGCCCGGCGAGCGGTTCTGCGTTTCGGTTCGCGTTCAGCAAACCGGTCGTGCGCTGACCAATTTGGCGGTCCGGTTCAAAACGGCGGATGGCAAATGGTTGGAATCAACCTCGCACAACGTCGCCGCGTTCCCCGAGGATGGTGTACCCGAGTCGTGGCGAGCGATTCATGCAAAGGTTTCTGTTCCAGAGGACATTCACACGATGGTGGTGATTTGTTCGGCGGTACAGCAATGGGATCTCAATGATGTCGTCCAGTTCAAGGACTTGCAAATCGAGCGGGTCACGCCGTAGTACAGTAAGAGCATCAGAGCGTTTGTGCTGGACTGCTTAAACGTTGGTATTGATGTGATCTTGGGTTCCGCCAGTGTTCTGTCACCTCTCCCGGCGAAGCTGGGAGAGGTCGAACGGGCCCTTAAGGCCTCGTTCGGGTGAGGGCCGACTGCGCAACTGAGCTTGCAGCAGGCCTCCACTTGCTCGGTCGCCCTCACCCGAGCGTTGCTGAAGGCTCTGCTCGACTTTTTCGAACCACGGAGACTGCGGACTTGGTAGCAGTGATTCCAGGCCGGAGGCCAGCACACTCTGCCGTCAGGGTGTCGGCCTCCGGCCTTACGGCGACAGGTTGCCCCTAAAACCGTTGGCTCACGCCAACGGCAGGTTCTGTTTCGGCCTCCGGCTTATGGGATTGCTGCTAAGGCAGCAGTCTGCAAAGTTGGTGGAGAGGTAGCAGGCCAACGGCACCAAGAATATGAGACAAGCATCCCCTACTACGTGGCGTTGGCCATGGCGGCCAACTGCACCGTTGCCCTGCCCTGCTCTTTCTCTAAATACGCCCGGCCGAATTTGACGTTGACGTGATCCCACGGCAATTTGTCCATCATTTCGTACTTCTCATGGACTTGCCGCTCGACGTCCAGTCCGGCATCTTCGATCGCGGACCACCATCGCTCGGGATCGAGGTATTCGGTCCATCCATCCATGCGAGCACCACGCTCCCACGCCAAACGGACGACTTTGCCGGTGCGGCGATCGCCTCGGCTGAGCACCCCTTCAAGCAAACTGGTTTCAATATCGTGACACTTGATGTTCACGCTGCGGATTTTTCGGCGGTGCCAAAGATATTTGTGAGCCCATTTGAAATACTCGCGTCGCTGCATCCCGTTCCACTGGTATGGCGTGTGTGCCTTGGGAACAAAATTCGATACCGATGCGGTCACTCGCGGGTAGCGGCCTTTGACCTGTTTGCCCACCGTGGCGATTTCTTCGGCCAAGTCGACGATGCCGTCAAGATCCACCGGGCGTTCACCCGGCAAACCGCACATAAAGTACAGCTTCACTGCATCGTAGTTGTTTTGGAACGCGACGCGGCAGCCTTCGATCAGATCGCTGTTCTTGATCTTTTTGCGAATCTGTTCTCGCATGTCATCGCGTGCCACCTCGGGTGCTAGCGTTAGCGAACTGCGACGATCATTGCCGATCAATTGAGGCAACGTGCGAAGTTGATCGTTGACTCGCAAACTGGGCACGCTGATGTTCACGCCAAGCGGGCGAAACACCTCGTGCAGTCGATGGATCAGCGGGGCAAAGTGGGGGTAATCGCTACTGGACAGCGACAGTACGCTGATCTCGTTGTAACCGGTATTGCGATAGCTTTCGATCGCCGCGTTGACAATCGTATCGACCTCGCGGATTCGCAGCGGACGTTTGATCACGGTGCTTTGACAGAATCGGCAAAGATGGGGACAGCCACGCATGATCTCGATTGCGATCCGGTCGTGCACGCATTCGATGTAAGGGACGATCGGGGACGTCGGCAGCGGGATGCCATCGAGATCACTGATCACGCTGGGGGCGATCGTGGCCGGAACGTCATCGCGGGTACGAGAGAGCGAGACGATGCGATTGTTTTCGTATTCGGGTTGATAAAACCGCGGCACGTAAGCATAGGCAAGTTTTTGAGCGATTTCCGCAACCGCCTCTTCACGCTGCGAACGGCCTTCGGAACCGCCGGCAAACGTGCCATCGCCGCGTCGATAACGCTGACGCAGTTCGATCCACAGATCGCAGATCTCGGGCAATGCCGGTTCGCCATCGCCCATGATCATGACGTCGAAGTAATCGGCCATCGGTTCGGGGTTTTGACAACAGGGGCCTCCGGCGACCAACAGCGGATCGGCCATCGTACGATCGACCGATTCGAGCGGAATGCCGCCCAGGTCGATCATGGTCAGCACGTTGGGCGAGCTGATTTCGTACTGAAGACTCAGCCCGATCACGTCAAAATCGGCAAGCGAGGTGAACGTTTCGAGCGAATAGAGCGGGATTTCGTGCTTTCGCAGCAGCGCCTCCATATCCGGCCACGGCGTGAAAACCCGTTCGGCACACCAATCGTCACGCCGATTCATCAACGAATACAGCACTTGCAACCCATGATGGCTCATCCCGATCGTGTAGGCATCGGGGAACCCCAGGCACAATCGGCCTCGCAATTGCCGATGATCCTTGACGACAATATTGCGTTCACCCCCCACGTATTGGGCAGGCGTTTGAACATGCGGCCAAACCCGGGACTCAAGTAATCGGCGGCGTTGTTGATTAATCATAGTCGCTGAATTCCAATCGTTGTCAGGTAGGGGAATCGCTGCTTCATCGTTAAAGTAGATGCCGTATCGAAAAGCGGATGATCGGGCTCAATCTGAAACCATAACAAAATATGAGGATATTTGCGTGAGCGATTTTGAAACGGTGGGTAAGGTCAGTGACTTTGAAGAGGGCGTCGGGCGAGCGGTTCCCGTGGACGGCCGGATGGTCGCGATTTTTCGCAAGGGAGACGAGTGGTACGCAATTGACGACCTTTGTCCCCACATGGGCGCTTCGTTGGCTGAAGGTCATGTCGATCCCGAAACCGACGTCGTGACCTGCCCCTGGCACGCATGGCGCTTCTGTATTCACGATGGCACGTGGGAGGACAACCCGCGAGTGAAAGTCGATTGCTTTGAAGTCAAAGTCGTCGGCGATGACGTCCAAGTTCGCGAGAAAGAAGCCCCGTCAAAATAAAGTCGCTGATCGCTCCGCGATCTGCGCGTTTTTCTTGCGTAGCGGAACTCGTCAAGAGTTTCGATCATCCTGGACGACAAAATGGTCATTCATGACGACGAAAGTCATGATGACTTCCGCGTGCGCTACGCTCGATCCTGCTTTCTAGCCCCGAGCCGAACCCTAAACCGTAAAGCTCTCGCCGACCGCTAACACA
>NZ_JBFHFD010000047.1:0-24684 GCF_041583735.1 Novipirellula sp. | reverse complement strand
TCTACGCATCGCTGGCCGCCGTGTATCGCTGGACTCTCACGCTTTTGATTCTGTGGTTTGTCTCACTGATGCTTCGCCCCTACGGACTCGAATCGCTTGGACGGATGCTGTGCGTGTTTGCGATCGCCGGCATGGTCTATAGTCTCTTTCAAATACCAATGCGTTTCTTAAAAAACCCCGCTCGACGAACCAAGGTCCAGTGGACGCGTTTGTTGCGTTTTGTCTGCGTTTGTTCGATTTTGATCGGGGCGACGATGTGGCCAATGCCTTCCTCGATATCCACGACAGCTCGATTCACGCCTCGCAAACAGACTCCCGTTTATATCTCGACGCCCGGTATCCTCGAGCGACTCGATGCGTTTCCCGGCGACACGATCGCCACGCTTGTCAATCATGATGTGCAGTACGAATATGCCAAAGCACAGGGGCGAGTTCAAATTCAAGCCCAGTTGGTGCAATCGCTTCGTCAACGTCGCTACCAATCTCCGGAAACCGGCGACGAACTGCCGGCGGCCGAGGCGTTACTGGCCGACCTGAATGAACAATTAGAAACACGCCGTGAACGCCGAGACGCGTTGGTCATTCGTGCGTCCGCCAGCGGGAGGTTGATCGCGGGCTCGCGGCGACCAGCCGCCACGTCCTATGGTAACGACGACGTGTTCCAGCTCGTTGGTTGGTCAGGCTATCCGACGGACCCAGAAAACAGCGAAGGCTATTTTCAATCTGGCACCGAATTGATGTCAATTGTCGAGGGCGAAGACTGGGACATCGAAATCGTGATGTCGCAATCCGAAGTACAACGGATCGCCTTCGGTTCAAAGGTAAAAATTGCGTTGTTGTCCGATCCGGCAGAGGTGTTCAACGGAATCGTCACCGACATATCGCGATCGCAGTGGACGCCGGAACTGAACACGCCACGATGGGACGACGTCAACGCGACACGTCAACAAGCTCCGGCAACAACCTCGTACGTGGTTCGGGCAGCCGTCAAACTGCCCGATCCCATCCATTTCAGGGCTGGTTCCAGTGTTATCAGTCGCATCGAAGCCGCCCCGATCTCGCTCGCGGGCCGAATCATCCGGTCGCTCAATGGACTGCTGCGATTCCGCTAACAGGGCGTTCCTGAGACTCGCGGCTTCGACTTGATGCGACCTCAACGGCGAAACAATCGCTCGTCTTGATTCGCCTTCAGCCGAACGCATCTCACGCGTGAATCCGCCAAGCGGATCGCCGTGAACATCAGCCCTGGGTAACCGGCTCGTCCCCTGAAGATCAAATATCGAAACCGTTCTCGGAGATTGCGACGCCCAAAGAACGGCAAGTATTCGATCAGCTCTCCATCGACACGCCACAGACGTTTCCACTGTCATCGAATTCAACGCTGATGACGTAATTCGTTACATCGTCCGGCAAGGTGAAGTCGAAGGTGTCGATTCCGTCATCGTCCTCCTCGCTCCAATGAGATTGCAAAACAAGAATCTCGAGAACTTGTGCCGGTTCTGGCCGCGGAACGCCGCAGTGTTTCAGCCAGAACTCCTCACCGAGCTCGTCAAGGTGGTGCGAAACGAAAAGCGTCACGCCCTCTTCGTCCGCAGCGGTTCCGTGGACACGGCGAATCGCCTCGATTGCAGCGTTGCAGCGACGTTGGACCTCATCAGAAGATGCAGCCATAAAAGGTTTTCCAATCGAGTAAACTTTGTCACACAACAGTGATTTTGAACGGTGATTTTGAACGGTGATTTTGAACGCCTGTTCGATTTCGATAATCCGTTCGACGACGTTGAGGCCTTCGCCCATCGCCAAACAGCAAAAACGTTCGCCGGCTTGCACTCGAGTTGCACTCCACCGAAGCGATTAAACCTTGCCCACCGAACGTTTCGCCAGCGACGACCGCCGCAACCTTGCGTAAAGACCATATCATCCGCCCCCTACTCCAGATAGAATTTTAGAGCAGCCAGCCGTTTCTGGGTTTCACGTCTAATAACGAAGTCAACGATTGGCTCGATGATGAAAGCGAGAAATCGAGGTTTTGCCTCAAAGTAATAGCGATACTTCACACGGACCACATTGCTTTCAATCTGCTTCTGGCGAATTGAAGCGGCGAATTTGCGAAGGAAGAAGGGGCCACGCGTCATTGAGACAGCAGCGACGGATGGACGCAAAAAGGTAATGTATTCGGTATCCATTGCAAGCCCACCGACGGCATTGCGCGCGACGCACCTAGAAACGACGCCAACGTCTGCCCTTGTCGCTCCGTTCAAAAGAGTTGCCTCGCGGAGAAACGGGTCCCACTCAAGGCGACAAGAATAGTCGTGGATCAAGTCGAATATTACCGCAGAGTCGGCACCAATGTTAATTTCTACAGATGTTGCAGGCATTGTGATGCCTCCAGATGACAAACCGCAAAGACTCAAACTTGTTAACCGCTGAGTCGCACAACGAGTTTTTCGGTCGACGCCACCCCTGATCGATGCGAAAGACGTTGGCCAGCTAAACGATTATACAACGAGAGTCCGCCTGGAATGAAGAAAGAAAGGCGTTTGCGGCATGAATGCCGCAAACTCAGCGACCACAAATCGTTATGTGCCACCCGAGCCAGCTTCCGCGAACAACCGTTCGCTCAAGTTTGCGGCAAACGACGCTTGAAACTGATTTAGGCCCTTGATGGCACGATGAAGTAGAGGAATCACGTCATGCGTCACTGCCGCATACGCGGTCCCATCGACAGGTGAGTTGCACCAAATTCCGACGGGCACACCAGAAGATTGGACGGCAGCGATGTATCGCTGAGCGTCTGGATCGGATGGGACTCCCTGCTCGTTCACGGTAGACGTTGGGAATGCCAGAAACGTCCAGTGACAGGCACCGTTGGCGACGAGCGAGTCGAGGTCAATCAACGCATCGAGGTCGATTGATCCAGAATACTTCATAGAAGCACCAACGACCTGTGGCAAATAACGGATGTATGTACGACTTGGTGTCGTAGCTTTATGGGAAGGAGACTCCGCGCTGGAGACTCGCTTTTGATTACCCCGATTCTATTCCATTGTTGCTGGCAAGGTGCTGTGGGTGGCTAATCAGTTCGGTCTGTAGGAATTGACCTTGTGAAGCATCGCTTGATCAATCAAGCAAAGGTGAATTTACAGGAAGATGAGGGACAGAAAAATGGTCAGCCCCAAATTGCCGCATCTTCATTTTTCTGTCACCCATTTTCCTGTATTCCTCTGATTGCAGGACATCATCAGGGGCAAGGCGATGCATCGAACTGCACTCCCCACTAGCGTTTGGTAGTGACAAACGACGTCGCTTTAACAATCCAACCACCTCGCGCCGCGAAGCGGCTCGCTTTGAACATCGTTTTGGAATCAGGCTCGTCCCTCGCTGAACCCAAATCCCAAGAAGTTATGTAACGCTAAACTACCAGTGCGGCTTCCATTTGATTGACGATTGCAGGGAACGACGTTGAATCGAATGAAAAACTAAGGTTGCAGGTTGATTGTTTCACTCCGACGGCAGCGGTGATGGAAACGTCCAGCATTAGGTGTCCAAAGCGATCCGAGTTGTGAAAATTGAGCATGCATTCGGTGGGAGTCAATGTTTCGATTGTCGCGATGCCCTCACGGTCAGCATCAAGTTGACGCAAAGCAGCAAGAAACGACGCAATGGCATCACCACCGAACCATACGGATGGGTTCGATGCAGCAAATCCACGACCAGCGAACGAGACAGCCGCGCGGACTTCACGTCGCCCCATCGGATCGGTCTCAAGCGGTTCGAGTGCGAACCAGCAGTCATCGTCACCGTCGATTCTCATTAGACTGCGGCACATAACGGGAGGTTTTTACTTCGCCGCCCTGAACGAAGCGAGTGACTGTGTGGAAGTGAGATTGTACCAAGGCCAGCCCGCGCTGCCCAATATGGAAGGTATGCCGAAGGCCCAGCGTAAAAAACATGTTGTCCGGCTGCGCGGACTAGCTGTCTGAATCAAACACGAGTGTGAAATCAACACCGGTGAATCGTTCCAGCGTGTCGTGAACCGTTTGACCGACGTAAATCCCCCGCATGCAGAATCCACCGTTCCTCGCAGCAGAACCGACGGGTTGATTGAGCATAAAGCATTCAGGCAAATCCGACGGTGAGCCAAAGTGGTACGAACGTACAACGGTAACATTCTTTGAGACGCCGTTAATGTGCACATCAGAGTCCGCGCCTAGATCGACCGAACGAAGAGGGTGAAGCATGTAGTGTGCTCCGTGTTGCAGCACAGTTAGCGGCAGCCATTGCACGGTATCGCGGAGAATTGGATCGAGCGTTTGGCGAACCAATTCGGAAAAGATCAAGCCATCTGGATTAAAGAGAATGTCGCCAACTGAGTTGCCCGATTCGCCCATGGGAAACGATAGATCAGTTGGCCAATCGTCCGCGACCGAGCCCATGCGGTCGTGGGGCAAATCCATTAATGTGGTACCGTCATCCACCCATGCGGTCAGATTTTCGCCTTTTGCGTCAAACTTTGGATGAAGCTTAAAGATTCGCAAGACTCAGACCGCACAAAGGAAGTTTTTTACGACACCGCCCTAAATGAAGCGAGCGAGTCTGAACTACCGAGCAATTGTACCAACGCCAGCGTCCGTTGCCAAAGAGCGAAGGTGATCGCGGCGTAACCGACCAGACGACGTAAACTAAGAGAGCAACATAAAGGGCTGAAAGATTTTCCAACGACGAAGCCGCGACCTTGCGTAAGAACCTGTTGGCGTCTCTTGAACGATAGGAAATGTCACCTATCCGAAAAAACTGCAAGCCGTCCACACGACTCGCGCGAGGATTGAACCACGAAAGACACGAATCACACGAAAGTTCTGATTTGGTTCGTTTTCGCGTCATTCGTGGTGCAATCAAAAACCGCCAACACGACGACCGCGCGTCCAACGGTGTTCCAATGGCAACCGATCGAAGGTGTTCCCCGCCACTACGAAAACCATCAGCCTGAGACGCACAACGGGTAGCATTGCCGGCGCCGCCCCTGATCGAAGCGGATCACGCCGAGCAAACTAACAGTCATTTTACGTGACCGCCCGTTGAATGAAAGACGAAGGCGTGCACGAAGTGCTTCTGCGGCAGACGCTATGTTGGCTAGCCGCGTTCAACGAAACATTTAAGTGCTGACAGACGCCGTGACGTTTCCCTGCGAAAAACCAATTGAACGACGGGCTCAATCAGCGATGAGAGGAATCGTGGAAACGCCTTGAAGTTGTAACGGTAGGTTACGCGGACAATACCATCGTCGATGCAATCCTGGCGAATTGACGCAGCGAACGAACAAAGAAACCACGGGCCGCGCGTCATCGAAACGGCGGCAACCGTCGGGCGAGAAAAGGTGACGTAGACGGTATCCATTGACGCGCCACCGACAGCACGCCGAGCGATACAGCGCGAGGCGACACCAATTTCGGCGACTTCTGCGCCATCGAGCAAATGCGCTTCCCGCAAGAAAGGATCCCATTCCAGGCGTCGGGTGTAGTTGTGAATTAAGTCGAAGACGTCTTCAGACGCCGCTTTGATATCGATAGAAAGTGAGGCAGAAGGCATGACAGAATCTCTGGAAGTGAAACCGCGAAAGAATGCGAGCCTTAACACTCCAGATCAGCGACCGGGAGGTTTTTACGCCCCCCGTCCACAACGAAGTGAGCGAGTCTGAACTACCGAGAATTGTACCAATGCCATAGCCCGTTGCCAAAGAGCGAAGGTGTTCCGAAGGTCTAGCGTGAAAACATGTTAGGTGACCGGTGAATCACGATTCCGACGACCAATAGTCGACAAACTCGGCGCGCTGCTGCGGTGTGTAGTCGTCAGCAATACGCCCGGCGTGTAGTGGGTTTCCGTAACACCCGTCGTTGGCATCTCGGAGATAGGTACCGTCGTCGAACGTTACGATGGGCGAAGACGTGTCGTCAGACCAGATTGCAGAGATGCGGCGTCCAAGCACGGCGGACGGACTAAGCCTAGAAGTTTCTCCCGGCATTGGGAAAGTGTCCACGTCCGAAATCGCCACCTCGAAGACAAACAGGTCGAGAACGATGCCGGTGTCGAGCCGCAAGTAGTGCGAACGAAATGTCGCAGGGCCGATGCCCTGCTGGACGAACTCGGGCTCACTAAACGCGGAGTGGCCAATCTCAATCAAGCGTGAACCAATGATGCGATCTCGTGGAAGCTCGGACATCAAATTGCGGTAGGTCGCCTAACGGAAGGTTTTTACGACACAGCCCTAAACGAAGCGAGCGATGTTGAGTTACTGGAAATTGTACCAAGGCCATGGCCCGTTGCCAAAGAGCCAAGGTGTGCCGAAGGGCCTGAGCGTAAAAACCATGTTAGGCGACCGGTTAGTACGCGTGATTCAATGAAACAAGGGTCTGTGAAGCAGCATCAACCGCGAAAAACCAATCAAGCTCGTTGCCGGTGGAAACGCAAACAACGGCATGCTCGTAACTAACGTGATGGCTCCCCGGTGCTCCACTTTTCGCAAACGCTGAGGTAGGCCAACGGCGAGCCGCTTGTCTTAGGAACAAGTGCTTGCGGGTTCGACTCCCGCCCTCAGTACTGATTCAACATGCTGTGGTACGCAAACCTGCAGAGCGGCGAATTTCAAACGTTCGTGTTTGAGGGTTCGACTCCCTCCCGCATTACTTCGATTTAAACAGCCAAGTGGTGGAACCGGTAGACAGACGACACTCAGAATGTCGTGCCAGTATTGGCGTGCGAGTTCAACTCTCGCCTTGGCTACTTTCACCTTCAAAGGTGAAACAACGATGCGGGTGAGCCAGGCTCATCCGGGCCTCATAAGCCTGGACCGTCGGGTACGACCCCCGAGCCCGCTACTCAGTGTCGTCCTTCGCTCCGCGAAAGTAACGGGACAGGATGCTACTTTTGCAGTGTGAAAGGCAACTATCGGCCGAGCACGCAAACAGGCAAAACGGCAAGCGTGAGAGGCTTTTAAAATGAATTTGCAGGTTCGACTCCTGTCTCGATTACTCACAAAACGATCGCGTGGTCCAGAGGCTAAGACGCCTGCGTGACAAGCAGGAGACCGATGGTTCGATTCCATCCGTGATCACTTTTGGACGTTGATCGCCCCGCGATCATAACGTTTGGTTCGCGGAGCGAACCACGACAATACGGAAGGCAGCCGGATACGGTTTGCCAGGCCGCACTGCTAACGCGTGCCACCTTCGGGTGATGAGGGTTCGACTCCCTCGCCTTCCGCTTGTTTGAAACGGCTCGATGGTGAAACGGACATCATCTCTGGCTTCTAACTAGAAGTTCCGGGTTCGATTCCTGGTCGGGCTACTTCCGATATTCGCAGTCACGTTGGCTGCAGGCGCATGCATTGGCTCGCTCAACGTCGAAATCCAAGCATATTTGTTCGAGGACAAGTTCGCCAATCACCTCTGCAGCCGCGACGAATCGATTACTCAATCGCTTCGGCTGAAAACAGACAGTGTTTCGTTTTTAGATGTAACGCTACCGCTCAGCTCTCTTCAGCTTGGTTTCTAATTTTTTAACTCAGCTGTCGAACGACGAAGCAACGGGACCGCATTGTCGCAATTCGTCTCGCTTCCAACAGCACAGCAAGTTCGTACGTGTCAGGCCGAGTCGGTCTACGATTGAGCTCGCGGTATGGCCGTCGTGCAGCATCTGCACCGCGTCGGCCTTGAATGATAGGTGAACTGAAGTCACGCTTTGCCCGTGTCTTTGAGGGGCTTCGTGCACATAATGGCTATCTCCTTGTGCAGCCATTATAAGCCCTGAGCTCGCCTGGGATCTGGTCGCCACCTCCAAGGCCCCAAAACGCCGACTGAGCGACACGTTCAAGTGTCTCGATCGAAAGCAGAAGATTTCGCTGCTTCACTTCCGCGGCGATCGCACCGGCGAGGGCGTCATCAGGGAGTTGGTCGAACGGATATAGCGAAACACATCGACTGAGCACAATCTTTCCCAGTTGCTTCCCATTGCTTTCCGTAGCGATGCAGCTGTCAGATCCTATCATGGCTAAGCCCAGCCACCGAGCCAACGCCACACATCATCCAGAGGCAAGCATCTTCCCACTTCTTTAACGCCGTCCGCAATGTCTGCTAAACGCCTGCATGTTCTTATCGCCGGAGTCAGCGAGTACCCGAGGCTGCCATCCGAAACGGAGGCAATGCCAGCGGAAGCGTTTGGACTGCGCAAACTGTCGTCGCCAGCCCTGTCTGCATTTCGGCTCTATCGGTGGCTGCAGGAAAACGAAAGTAGCTTGCCGGCGCCGCTGGGACACGTCTCCCTCTTGCTGTCCCCTTCGCTAGCTGAAGTCGCCGCTGACGCTGAACTCGCCGCGGCGCAGGCAGCCGGAAGCTTCCGTCCGGCGGCCCTGGATGACTTTCAAGAAGCGGCCGGCCTCTGGCGCGATGCGGCGTCTGATGACCCTGACTCGATGACCTGGTTTTATTTTGCCGGGCACGGTATCCAACGGTCCCGAGAGGATGCCATTCTCCTTTTGCAGGACTTCGGACAAAAGTATGGTGGACCGTTACAGCATGCTGTGGATATCCACACGATTTTTTATGGTATGGCCCCCTCGGCAAGCCGGCCGCAAATCGCGCGTCAGCAAATGTACTTCATCGACGCCTGCCGAATGCGGCCAGAGGAGTTTCAGAAGATTGCTACTCCGAACCCAAGTGAGGCCTTCCAGGTTGAACTAAGTGGACAAGATGATCGGCGAGCGCCGATTTTTTTCGCCACGATTTCGGGGGCGAAAGCGCTCGGTTTCCAATCGAAGCTCAGTCTGTTCTGCGAGACCTTGCTGAAGTGCTTGGATGGGGCGGCCGGGCTACCGATTGACGAAGACGATGGCAGTCTCTCCTGGAAAGTCACCAGTCGCAGCCTACCCGACGCCATGCGGACCTATTTGGACGAGTGGAATGCTTACGGGGGTCCCGACCAGACATTTACCGTTGGCGGGTTGATGCCGGGGGACGTCGTGCTAAGGAACCTAGCCGGTCCTCCGATGGTTGACGTGCTGATTGATATAAATCCTGATTTGGCCCGAAGCTTGGCTCACATCAGTGTTACCGAAGCAGTCAACCTCAGCATGATGCCGCTGACGCCGCCAGGACCGCCGTTTGAAGTGCAGTGGCCTGCAGGCATCTATCGGCTGCAAGTCGAAGCAGACCCGCCCTACGTCAACGCCGGCCCCATACCTCGTCAGTTGCTGCCGCCGCGCGGGAAGCTGATCGGGAAAGTGACGCCATGAGCAGTCCCACGGCAACCCTCCGTTTTCAGACGCAGTTTCACAGCGCTGAGCTGAATGCTCTTGAGCTTCCGATCGAGGTGCGTAGCAGCGACATGCGGCTTGTTTCACGGACCTTAACGACGAGTGAGCTGGCCGTTGAGCCAGGTGATTACTACATCACGACGCGGTTGCCAGCCGGGCAGACGATCCAGGTATACGTGGAAGTCAAAGAGAGAAAGGAATACATCGTATCGATACGTCCAGACGCGGGCGACGAGTCACCTTCTGAGAGCCTTGAGGTTCAGCACTTTCTTAGGGGGTCTCTCACGACCAGTCCCGTTTCAATGGCGAGTGTCGATTGGGGGGACGCCGCGACCGGCAGCCGACCAGGGCCGGCGTGGCGAGGAAAAGACTTCCTGTATTCATCACGAGGGGGCCAGAAAATCAGCCTCGAACGATGTCTGTCGCGGGACTCCCGTGACCCCGCAATGCCTTCACGCCTAAGGCTACGGCTATTCGCGGGCAGTCCGCTGGAGCGGACCGAAACCGTGTGGGAATCCGCCGAAATGCCAGGACCTGATCAGCCCCAGGCAGTCGATATTCCCTTGACTGCCTTTGTGGGCGAACGAGCTCTCACCTGCCAAATTCAGCAGGCGGGCCGGCAGCCGACAAACCGGCGTCTTCCCATAGCTTCAAACGTGGTGCCCCCGGAGATCACGCTGCTAATCCCCCAGCCGCCCCTGTTTCCCGTGTACCGAATCGGCATCCGCATTGCTCATAAGTCTGCCGATTTACTGACTCGCTATTTGGGACGCGGGATGTACGCCGAAGCGCAGGAAGCCAGTTTATCGCATTCGATGGACGCAGAGAATCTGCTCTCTGCCAAACAGTCCGACCCCATTGCCGCTGCCGTGGGTGCGTACACCTTGCTCCGCGTTGGCCAACTAGAGCGATTGCACGAGTGGACGGAAAATTTGATGAACTGGTTTGAATGGCTGCCCGATGGTGCCGCGATCCGCGGGGAGCACCTAGCACGCCAGGGGAAGCATCTGGAGTCGCTTCGTGCCTTCATCGCATTGAGCGTCCGTGGACTGCCAGTCTTCACCGACGGTCTGTCCTATACGGTGGAACGTCTGCGGCTGTACACGCACCAGCGAATGATCCCCGAAGGAGCAACGGCAATGGAAATCGCCCTCGCGACGCATCTGCGCGACCAGCTAACGCAATTTTCGGCTTGCGCCGACTTTGATCGAACTTACCTGACCTATCCAGGTGCGGATCCCGCTTCGCCGAATATTGATCGTTCATCTTCGGACGGTCCACCTAAGCCGAGCGTGCAAGACACTTCTATCTCCACTGGCACTTCAATCGAGAGCATTCGCATGACTGACGAAACACCTAGCGAGGGCGAGTTTTTCTTTAACGGCATCAATGGCGCAACGGGTGAGTATTTGGAGTCGCCGAAGAGCGCGCGACAAATTGCCGACCTCGCTCTTAGCGACCCTGCGTTCCCTTCCAACCGCCGTTCACAGGCACCCGACGCGCGGCACCTCCGTGAACTCAGCTACCGCGCAAAAATGGGAGCGATCGAGACCTTCGGTGCCCGCTTTGGCGTTGCCCCTGACAGTGTGGACCAGGCAGGTTGGGGAGTGATTTTCGCTCAGAACGCTGAGCCCCAAACGATCCAAGCGCTTCGTCCGCTACTGGAACTGCGTAAATCTCAGGCGGGAGAATTTTACAAAGAGTATCGCGGCAATGATGGCTATGCAGCGGACGAATCAAAGGATGAATTTTTGACGCGTCACGGCATGGGACCGGGGCCCGCCGACCCGACGAAGGTGCCGTACTACTTGCTTATCGTCGGCGATCCCCAGACGATTCCCTATCGCTTTCAGTATCAGTTGGATGTCCAATATGCCGTCGGGCGTATCTGGTTCGACGTCATTGACGATTACGCTCAATACGCCCAATCTGTCGTGGCGGCCGAATCAGGCAAGCTCTCCCTACCACGGCAGGCTGTCTTTTTCGGGCCGCGGAATAATGGCGACCGAGCGACGGCGCTGAGTGCCGACCAGTTATTGGAACCGCTATCGCAGAGGGCACGCGAGCGTGGCAGCGACGGAAAATGGACGGTTGAAACGGTAATCGCTGCCGATGCGACACGACCGCGACTTATTCAATTGCTCGGCGGCGAGCAGACACCGGCATTGCTGTTCACGGCTAGCCATGGAATGGGATTCCCTGTGGGAGATCGCCGGCAACTGCCGCACCAAGGCGCGCTGCTATGTCAGGACTGGCCCGGTCCAGGCACCGGAGCGGTCGATCGCGGTCACTACTTCGCAGCCGAAGATATCTCTGACTCGGCACAGGTGGCGGGACTGATTAGCTTTCACTTTGCCTGCTATGGCGCGGGAACACCGCGGCTAGATGATTTTGCACATCAAGCCTTTCGTACGCCGACGGCGATTGCACCACACCCCTTCTTGGCAGCTCTCCCCCGTCGTCTGCTGTCCCATCCCGCAGGCAGCGCACTTGCGGTGATCGGACATGTGGAACGAGCCTGGGGATGCTCGATCGTTTGGGCGGATGCCGGACGACAGATACAAGGCTTTGAAGATGCGATCGACGTGCTCATGCAGGGCCTCCCGGTCGGCTATGCACTTGAGTCGATAAACCAACGCTACGCCGACTTATCCTCGTCCCTGGGGGCGGAACTCCTACACGTTCGCGAAGGACGCAAACAGGCCGACGAATACGCATTGGCAACGCAGTGGACTGCCAATAACGATGCGCGATCATACGTAATCATCGGCGATCCCGCGGTCCGACTTCCTTTGGCACCAGCAGGATCGCCAGGAAGCCCGCGTGCCGAATTCACGCCGGTGATCATTCCCAGCGAACCCACTTCCGGACCTATAGCCGCCGGTGAGCTCTCTCGCCAGGAGCAACAAACAGAGTCGCAGCAACGCCGCACACCACCGATGGCAGCGGAAGCTACCGAACCCGCCCCTTCATCGCTAGCTGGACAATCCGCCCCTGCGGCGGACGCAGCCGAACTGAACATCACGTTGCCTCTGCATTTACGCCTCAGCGTCTCGCTCGGTCCGCACACGATCGCGGTTCCTGATGGCTCATCGTTCAACAGAGACGCCGCAGTCCAAGATGCCTTTGCCGTAGAGATCGACCCGGACTATGACAGTCGAGAAGGATACGACAGCGGCTTCCTCGGCGGTGGATCACGCCGCGTGCCCCTACCGCAGCTAACCACAGCACAGCTTACGGATGCCGCCAAAGTCAGCGGTGCGGATGGCGACGATGATATCGAACTGCGATACCACCACTACAGCGTCGTGCTGAACGGCAAACGCAAGCTGGCGTATTTCACGGCCGTCAACATCGACGGCGAGCTGGCGAAGCGGCCGCGACGGGAGCGCGATCGCTGGGTGTTGGATCCCCGTGTTCCCGAGTCGATGCAGGTGGGAGAAGACCTGTACAAGGCAAACGACCTGGACCGCGGACATCTGGTTCGTCGCTTGGACCCGGCATGGGGGAGGACGACAAAGTTTGCCAAGCGTGCCAATGACGACACGTTCCATTTCACGAACTGCTCTCCACAACACGCAAGGTTCAATCAGGGCCAGAATCTTTGGCTGGGTCTGGAAGATTATCTCCTGCAGAAGGCTACAAACGAGGAGCGGCGACTGACTGTCTTTACCGGCCCAATCTTTACTGCATCGGATCCGATCTATCGGGGGATCCCTATCCCCAAGCGGTACTGGAAAGTTGCCGTCGTGGCGCGTCCCAATAACCAGTTGGCCTCGCTAGGCTTCATTGTCGACCAGGAGGACCTGTTACGTCGGGTCGTCGCCTTCGGAGCCCAGGACGTTGCCAAAACCTTCCAGGTTCCAGTTGAGCGAATTGAGCAATTGACGGAACTGAATTTCGGTCGGCTGGCTGAAGCGGATGCGGGCTCCGTTGCAAGCTTCGCCATTGGCCAGCCCCCCGAGCGTGAGCTTACCTCCTTCGATCAGATTGTCCTGCCGAAGACCACGCCATCGGTGCCCGGCAATTCTTACGCCCCGTCAACGGTCACCGACGCGCAGCCGCCCGAAACAGTCGCTGGGTCCGATCTACGCTATTTCTTGGTGGCTTATGACTCCGGAGGCCGCGAACGGGACGACCATCCGGCGGGACGCATCAGTCGGCTACTGACTGCCGCAGTTGCGGATCCGACAGTCACCGACGTCATCGTGATGTGCCACGGCTGGAAGGGTGACATTCCTTCGGCGCGAAGCCAATACTCCGCTTGGATCCAAGCAATGTCTGGTAACCAAGTCGACCGGGAGAACATGCGTAAGGTGCGCCCCGGTTTCCGACCAGTGCTGGTCGGCCTCCACTGGCCCAGCCAGCCCTGGGGCGATGAGCGCTTTGGGCCGGAGGCATTTGGTGTGGAAGCTGGAGAACCCTCCTTGGCTGCGACTCTGGAAGACTACGCCAAGCGTTTAGGAGATATGCCAGAGGCACGCCAGCGGGTGCTGGCTCCGTTGCGGAGGGTTTTGGAATTGACCAGCTCCGCCCAGCAGGCTGAAGTGCACGAGCTTAGCCCCGAGCTGGCCGAAGCCTACCTGCAGCTCGACGCGGCAGTCGGTCTGGGGGCACGAGGAATTCCTGGCAGCCCCAGTGACGACCGTGAACCATTCGACCCCAGAGCGATCTTCGAAGAGTCCCGCGAGGCGCTGCAGACGACCACACCGGGCGGTGAGATCGCCTTCGGCACAGGTTCGACGCGCGACCGGTTGCTCTCGCCCTTGCGCGCGCTTTCTTACTGGAAAATGAAAGACCGCGCCCGGAACATCGGTGAGGGGGCGGTGCATCAGCTTCTTGCCCGATTGCAACAAACCACAACCGGACGAGACGTCAAGTTTCATCTCATCGGCCATAGCTTCGGTACTATCGTGGTTTCGTGCGCCGCCGCAGGCCCGTCAGGATCCCCTGCATTGCCGAGGCCGATCGACGCTCTTGTTCTACTCCAGGGTGCGGTGTCGCTATGGTCTTACTGCGCGGACATCCCATACAGCCCCGGCACCGCAGGATACTTCCATCGTCTGTTGGCCGAGTCGCGGGTACGTGGGCCGGTGATCACCACCCGCTCCACTTCCGACACCGCTGTCGGAAATTGGTATCCGCTGGCATCACGAGTAAGTCGTTCGGTCGCATTCGAGACTCCGGGCGAGTATCCCAAGTATGGCGGGATAGGCTCGTTCGGCATTCAAGGCCCCGGAATTCAAATCAAAGATACTCCGATGCTCGCTATCGCTGATGCATACGACTTGGGCGCCGGGGCCGTGACGAACGTTGACGCCAGCCAAGTGATCCGCCATCACAGCGACATCACGCGTCAACAGGTCGCCCACCTGGTCTGGTCAGCCATCGCCGGTGCGCGTGAATGATTCACGCAGGGCTTGTTTGGGTGTTTCACTTAACTTGTTTCTAACGCTTCCGGGAGAAGAAATCATGAAGACGCTCATATGCTGGATCGCCATCGTTTGCACGACGCTCTCAGTGAACGCCTCCGAGCGCGGTTCCGTCGAAGGGAACCGGGTCGCCGAAAGTCGCGTTTGGGAGTCGCGTTCTGGGCAGCACGCTCGCGCCTCACTCTTAGCCCAGGAAGGCGACCGACTGATCTTTGAGGATGCCTCGGGAAAGAAGTTGAAGGCGAAAGCGGCTGAGCTCTCTGCTGGCGACCTCTCGGTGGCCATGAAATGGCTTGTGCAGCGTCGCGGCGGTGATCCTTCCGCCACCACGCTAGTCTCGCTTTTGCAGGGCGAAACACCCTTGCAAGCAATCGAAAACTCGTTGGACCTGCTCGATCAGGTGTCAGGGGTGCAACTCGCCTCTGCGTTACAAGGTCAGCGAGTGCAACCGGTGATGCGAACCTATGCCGTCCAGGTTCCCGTAGTCCGTGAGGTCACGGAATTCGTTGAGCGTTGGGAGCGACGTTGCATCCGTGGCCGATGGGTCTGTGTCCGCGTGTTGATCCCCGTTCGACGTCAGATACAGGAGTATCGTCAAGAACAACGAACGCGAAGCGAAACGGTCGTCGACGAAAACTTCGTCGCCATCTTGGAAGCGCTTCAGACGTATACCTCGCCTCCTACCACGGAAGAAGAACGCGGTCAGATCAAACGCCTACTGCTGCAAGCATATGCCATCCTGGCTAACCGACAGAACGAGTAATGCTGCAATGCGACGAAAGCAACCGGAACCCAGTTATCTGCGACTCAATCTGCACTTCGTTGGTGCACAGGATGCATCGGCCGCGGCGCGGCAGGTGCGGGTTCGCGCGGAGCACTGGAATGCGGCCACGGCACAGCGGTTTGAAAAGAGCCAGCTCACAACGCTAGAGATCCGTCAGTTGCTGCACCTGGAAACCGAACCTCACGACTATGGGACGCTTTTGGGCAGGGCGATCTTTGTCGATAGCGGGCTCGTAGACTTCTTTTTGGCCGCCGTGAGGAGTGCCGAGCCGCAGCCATTGCATTTGATCTTGCATCTTGCCGACGAGCCCACACTGGGACGGCTTCGGTGGGAATGGCTATGCGGGCCGCTAAGCAGCGGCGGCCAGATGGTGTTTCTGTCGCGTGATTCGCGGACAACGCTCAGTCTCCACATCGGCACCGACGTTACCTATGAGCGGCGTATCCAGTCTGACAGGCTTCGCAGCCTGGTCGTATCCGGCTGCCCACAGGACGTCGATCCCGCGAGATTTTCGCCGTTCGTCGCCAAAGCAGCCTCCGCTGATGTCCCCAACGGATGCCGGGTGGGTGTGACTCGATGGATGCCCTTCGTAAATCATCGTTTCTACGCAGAGAAAAAAATCGTTTCGACGCCTCAGGAGCCGTGCGAAATCTGGACGCAAGCGGTACAGGAGCTGAAACAGCGGGAACCAGGTAAACAGTACGCCGTGCTCCATCTGATCTGCCACGGCCAACAACAGGCCGAGGGCGAACTCGGGTTGCTGCTGACCAATCCGCAGGGCAACCTGCAGCTGGTCGGCGGTGAGGAAGTCATCGAGGCGTTGTCGCAAATGGTTGCCGATCCCGGTCTTCCGATCCTGCTGGTGCTGTTTGTGTGCGAGTCCGGACATGGCCCACTCTCCGTCGGCGGCTTCGCACAGAACCTAATCGAAAGATGCGGCATTCCTTGCGTCGTTGCCATGCGAGGCCCCGTCGAAATTCAAGCAGCCAGCAAAGTCAGCCGACGTCTGTACAAGGAACTTGCCAAACATGCGTCAGCACCGGTGGCGCTGGCGCGGGCACTTCGTGACGTGGGAACAGGCGAAGGCGAGTTGTCGATCACGCTCTACAGTCGCTCTGCCCAGCAGTCGCTCCTAGACTACACGGACGAGGGAACGCTGACGCCCAAAGTCGTTTGGACAGCAATTCTCATGCTGCTTCTGACTGTCTTGTTTTACGTGGGGGGTAGCCAGTGGTGGGCATCGACCCGGCACCAGCAACTGACCGACCGATATAGTCCCGACGCCGCAGCCGGGCTGGACCAATGGAACGGGCACACAAAGAGTTGGCTTCGGCCCAAGCTGAAAAACAGCATTGCCAATGCCAAGGCGAGGGTAGCCATCTATCAAGATTCGGCGGCGTCCAGTCCAGACGAACTGATCGGGCCGGTGTACCAAGCATGCGTGAGCGCTCTTGCGCTTGCACGTATGGGTGACAGGGAGGAGCTTCAGTCGATGCTTTCAGACTATCGGCATCCCACTTTACGGAACCAGACTCTCGATCTTCTTCCTCAGTGGCTGGGCGATCGACCGAAGCTGCTTGCGTCTTTGCTGGAAACTGCTGCGCAGATGCGGCAAACGCTGATCGAGGAGCTGGCAGCGCAAGACGGCAAGCTCCTGTTTGATGAAAGGCTGGACAGTGTTCATCTACTGCAGTACTCACTTCTGCTAGCCATCGACGCCAAACTGAGGGACGACAAACATCGCGATACCTCTTTTGCAAAAGACATTTCCGAATTGACGATAGAAGGCGTCCCGCTTCCCTTGTGGCTGCGTGCCTGCGGACAGCTGCATTTTGATCCCGGGGTTCACGCGGCCAGTCGCGTGTTGCTGCAGGACCTTCAAGCAGCGGGCGTCGCGGTCCAGAACGCTGGTACGGCGAACCCGGCTTCGCTGCAGTTCGAGATCCAATATCCGCGTTCGGATAACGCCAAGCTGCGAGAAAAGTGGAACCAGTACCGGCAATGGATCGAGTATACGGTCGAACCGATTGATCCCGGAATCGGCAGGCCAGAAAGTGTGACGGCAATTTATTTTCCGCCTGTCCCGCAGTCGAGCGGATTTCGAATGGGCGGACCCGACGTCTCGGGCGGTGCCATCGAAGCACATACCCACTGCATCCAGTACGGTTATCTGCTCTGCGATGCAGAGATGTCCATCAACCTGTTTCAATCACTGTTGAGCGTGACGTTGAACGAGAAGCGTGATCTGGGATTCCTTCCCGAGCCGTCGAGCGACTGTGCGTTCTCGCCCTACATTGGCCGCGATCCGCAATGGCTGGTGGAGCTGCAACAGTGCAACAATAAACTCAGTCAGTCGTCCGGTATCGATCCTCCCTTTTGGACCGCCGAAATTGCCACCGCTCGGCCAGGCTACCGCTATCTGAGCGTTCATGCGGGCGTCGATGACAACCATACCGGGTTTCGTCTGCCGACTGAGCCAGAATGGGAATATGCCGCCCGTTGTCACTCACGAGAGGCCTCGTTCATAGGATTTCACTTAGCGTTGCGTCCGGGACAAGCCGGTCCTGTCGAGCGATTTGTATCTCGCCGTTCAGTGAAGCAACCGGTCCGTATGGAAAAGTGGCCCTCGCCGTTCGGCCTACTCGATATACACGGCAACCTTTCGGAGGTGTGCCTGGGCAACGCTGATAGCTCGCAGCCTCCCGGGACCAAGATGGACACCGTATTCTGTGACACCGGTCCGGTAGCACTCGCGAGGCACATCGGTGGGAACCGCCTGATTCTTCGCGGCGGAGATCACCTCACCGATGTCGACTATTTGACGGCTTGGCGGCGGTGGCTGATTTCGGGAAGGCCGCTTGCGGACCGTGTGGAGCACAAGAACTATGGTGTCCGATTTTGTCGATCGGCCGGGGTTGCGGATTTCGAGCCGTAATTCCAACGCGATTGGCTTCCGGCAGGCTTCCGTGGCAGCGTGTCTGAGCGGGTATAGCTTCAAGGCGGAAGGGTCACGGTGTCGCGACGATAACCCCGTGCAGGATCACCGACAATTACGCGGCAGCGACAGCAAGTGGTTACCGATGCTGAGGCGAGCAACAGCTGAACAATCTTTTTTAGGAACAGGGGAGCAGGTTATGATACACCAAAAAATGCGTCACTGGTTGCGAGTTTCAGTTACGTCTGTCCTCGTCTTCACGATCACAGCCATCGTACAACCCGGGGATCGGTCAGGCCTATGCCTGTCGCAAGAGCCTGAGAGTTTGCGATATACCATCAGTAATCAGGCCGTCGTGCTGGAAGTTGTGCCGGGTCAAGTAGGCATTGTGACAGCTCAGGTGGGCATGACCGAGAACAAAAGGGCCGAGTTTCGTGCCGCGCTGACGGACCAAGGTGCTTCGGATGTCGAGTTTTTTCGCGACGGCATCTTTATTCTCAAAGGGACCGACGAGCAGAACTTCCCGAAAATGATGCAGGCGGTGGAGCGGATGCAGGGCCGGCCCGACGGCCGGGATGACAAGGACCAGCCCAAACGCGGTCTCGTCGTGCGTCTCGCCGGAGCGGAAGAGCGGATGGTGCTGCCCAACGAAATTCTCGTCCGCTTCGCGCCAACCGCGACGCAGGAACAGATCCGCCCGTTGATGGCAGAATACTCACTAGAGGTGGTGCGGGAGAATCCATCTCGCAGAAATCAGCTTACCGCCCGAGTGAAAGACGGTACACCCCAGGACGCAGTGCAGGTGGTGGATCGATTGAACGGCAACGAAATGGTTGTCGTCGCGCAACCGAACTTCTACCGTCTTCGACAATACCGCCAGGAGATCCCCAATGACCCTTTGTTTGACCGTCAGTGGCATCATCAGAACACGGGCCAGAATGGCGGCACGCCCGACGCGGACATTGATACACCGCTGGCATGGGAAATCACACGTGGTAGTCAGGACGTGATCATCGCCGTCATCGATGGTGGCTTTGATGACCAGCATCCCGACCTGCTACCGAACCTGTGGACAAACGTCGGCGAGGTCCCAGGGAACGGTATTGACGACGATGGCAATGGATACGTTGACGACATCCACGGTTGGAACTTCACCTTTGACAATGGCGATCTTCGACCAGGTCCGTTCCCTGATCATGGGACGGCTGTGGCCGGTTGTGCCGGTGCCCGGGGCGATAATAACGAGGGCGTCAGCGGGAGTGCTCCTTTGTGCCGTCTTATGCTACTGACTCTCGGCTCTGGGGACGACAAAGATGCCGAAGCATTTGATTATGCTCGCCGTATGGGAGCGCATATCATTACAAACAGCTGGGGATACTCCATCTCACCAGCAGTAAACCCACTCGTTATCACGGGCATTGATGACGCCGCGACGAGTGGACGCAGCGGTCGCGGATGCGTCGTGCTGTTCGCGATGAACAACCCGAATGTCAATGATTGCATCGGGAATCGGCCCGATATCTCCTCTTTGGATAGCGTGATCGCCGTTAGCCGTGCGAGCAATCGTGATCGCTTCGATTTCAGCGGGTTCGGCAACTGCATGGACGTCTTGGGGCCCACACGCGCCAGCGGGGGAACAGGAACGCTGGGGATTACCACGACCGCCATCCAGGGGCAAGGATCGGATCCGACAAGAAACTACCGTTTCGATTTCGGGGGCACGTCGGCAGCCACGCCGATCACCGCAGGCATCGCTGCCCTGGTGCTCGCGGAGTCCCCTTGCCTAGAACGACTCCAAGTCCAACAACTGTTACAGGATACGGCCGACCGCGTAGAAGATTCGACAGGACACTACCGGACCGCTGACGGATTTAGCCAGCCGGCGGATGGTCACGCCACGCACGGCTACGGGCGCGTGAATGCCTTCGAAGCGGTGCGCACGGTTGCTGCGCGGCATCGCGGCGGTCGCGGGGGATACGATTTGATGATTCGCGATAACCGACTCGACTGGGGAAACACCGAGCAGCCGAGCAATACGGCTTTTGAGCCGACCCGCCAGTTCATCCCTCACTGGCACAGCGTGGATATCAAAGTGGACGCTCCGCCGTTTCAAAGTTCGCCGACGACATCAGCCGCTTTTGAAACGCTGATCGATGAAGACCCCCGAGCCGCAACTGGGAACCGCGTCTATGTCCGTGTCCGCAATCGCGGTCCGCTGACCGTCGATCAGGCTATCGTCAAACTCCAATGGGCTTTCGCCGGAACAAGTCTCCCGGCGCTTCCCACTGACTTTTGGGCCCGCTTCCCAGAGGACTCTGCCGATACCAGCGCATGGCGTCCGATCGACAAGGTGCCGCTGGCCGATGTGGCGTACAGCGGTAGCTCGACGGTAGGCGGAGGAGATGCTGCTCAGATCGCGCAATTCCTCTGGCAGGCCCCTTCACTCGATCCTAATCAGCCGGCGTTTCAGCACTTCTGCGTGCTGGCGGTTGTGAATTCACCGCAGGATCCCGTCTCGCAGCTCGCGCGAGACTCATTTGTTCCAGACTTTATCACCCCGCGCGACAACAACGTCACGCATCGCAATCTCGTACTACAACCCAACCTTGAGGAGATTGAGACGCTGGTCGGCTTCTTTCTACGAAATCCTACGACCGAATCGATCCGGTCTCGCTTGACGGTGATAGCGCCCGATGGCTGGGAAGTTGAGGTAAAGAATGCCGAGGAAAACGGATCGGCGATCCGCCTTGATGAGAACTTCGCGTTGCAAGCTGGGCAGGAGATCCCGATCGTTGCCCGCATTCGCCGACCGGATCGTCAGGCACTCGGGCTGGCCACATTCGTCCAGCAGCACATTGGTGGACAAGAGGTCGAAACGCTCGGCGGTTTGACCGTGCGATTTGGTGAGAAGACTCCGCTGCTTCTGTTGCCCCGTCGGCAGGCGACTGCCCCGCCTCGCAATGACGATGCGACCACTGAAGAACGCCCCAACGGTCGTCCCGTGCCGGTGAAACGCGAAAAATAAAGCCACCCGCAACACATGGTGGAAACGAGCCGATACCGAACAAAGGGATAACAATCGATGAGTTGCAACATCAGATCGTCCAATCGGAGGCTGGAAAGGCAAAGCTCGAAAATGAGCCAGCTGCATACAAGTCGCAAAAGGCGAGGAATGAGGCGATTGCTCGTTGCCATTCGTTGAAGCTAATACGCGATACTCGAAGCAGCGCTTCGCGGGCATGTACTGGTCAGCGACAACGAAAGCTGGATAACCTCGGGACGTCGACACGGCTACGGCCAAAACGGCTCAACCGGTGTGACGACCCAATGGGAGAAGATCAAGAAGACGCAGCGCGGACACGGCATCGCCGATCCAAAACTAGTCTGCATCGACATCCAACCTTGCGGATCCAGCTAGGCACCTGCCAGGCTTCTGCGAATGCGGTTTGCGACTTTCCCTTGTGTAAATCGCGGCGACTGCCAATTCCACGTATGCCACTTTCTCATATTAGGAGGTTCATCACTCCCAAATCTAGCTAGGTATTTGACATTCTTAGTTGCTTGCCCACAGACTTCCTGCAAAGGACTGGCAGCGTAGAGCTTGTGGGCACCGGATGTCCCTTTTGCGTGAACGAAGACAACTCGCCGGTTAATCATTCGCTGCGATTCTGCTGACACGATATGCCAGATCGGAGCCGTGCTGCAGGCTCGCGGCAAATCGCACGTCCTGATCCATGAGACTTTCAGCGACGACCCAGCCAATCAACCAAGTCAACGGAAGTCTGTCCCGAATCCGCCCAATGAAGCCGCCGTCTTCTGGGTTCATCAATTCAAACTTCTCGAAGGAATTGATGACCCGCGATTTCAACTATTGGCTTGCTACGAGGAATTGCGGACAACCCGTGCTCTGGTACAGCAGATCGGTCGGGAACTCCGAAATCCTTCACGCACACCGGGCACGACCGCGCACGTTCTCGATCATTCCAACGGTCATCAAAAAGAACTTTGGGATGGTTTTATGAAGTTCGATGAATTAGTTCAGCGTGAAGGCGTCACCGTAGCAGACTTCGGCAAGAAGATGCTTGACGAACTGGCCAAAGCCCAGCCAGATGTCGTGTACCTCGCTGGACGTTTCCGCACTGCATTCACACTCGATTCGATTGACGCCGCAGATAAACTTCTCTTGCCATGCACAGCCAACGTTTATTGTAAAAATGCCGGTTTTTCGCTGAATGAGATGTGCGACGACATTGATGCCGAGTTCGCTGAGCAGAATCGTGACTATCGGCTGCATCAGATTAACAATACGACCGCCGCGTTCTTGTATCTGACGTTTTCCAATTCCCCGCTACTTCGGTCAACGGCGTTCATTAAATGCAAATTCGGTGCCACGGTCATTCGGGAGTGCGGCGACTACCTTTGTTGCTTCGACAGCGGCGGATCGATGCCCGTTCCGATGGACGAGTATGCGACACCTGTGCCAACAAATGAGTTGCGCAAACTGTTTGAGCAATCTGCAAATACACGCCTGACTTCTGTCAGCTTACGCAATTCAAATCTCGGCCTCCGTGGGATTCGCGTCCGAGCCGTGAGGGCCGCAAACATCGCGAAAACTGTTCCGACGTTTGACGACCACTCCTTTGTCTGTCGAACGGTTCAAGAATATAGCGAAAGGAACGGGGATTTCGTCCGCCAATATGTCGGTTTTCAGCACGGAAAGGTTACTGGCTCATCTGAGCGTCGAGGCTCGCTTGACGACTACATCGCATGGCTAAACGACATCACCTCCGTCCTCGCCTCCGGTAACAGGTCTGTCGGTGAGTTCTCTCGATTTGCGGCAAACACCACCATTCCCAAAGACACCACACCGGTAAGCATTCTCTTGGACCTAGGTGAGATACAGGACCGATTTGTCACCGATGAGGGAGACGGTGTCATTGCCGGTGAAACGCTACTGATTGAAGATGCATGTTGCGACGTAACGAGCGGCAAGTTTGATTTCAAAGCGAACGGAAAGGATTGCGTCGGAACTGTCGCGTTCGACGCTACCAAGAACCGGTACCGCATCGACTCTCCCAATCTTCAAGGGCTATACACGACCGATGATCCATCACTGACGCACGGAGTCGTTCGTTTCCCGAATCATGGTCAGTCATTTAGAGTCATTCCAAAGAGTGAAGGCTGCTTCTACACGATGGGCGCGTTCTACTCACCGACGCTCAAATTCGGAAACAACTACGACGACAACCAGTTCGGACTCCTCAGAACGATTGAAACGTCGCCTTCATTGTCAACAGTGGCGTCCGAGAAAGGCGCAGCGTGCTATGCGGACGAATCCGCTTGGGATGATGATACGTTTTTTGCAATTATCGACAAGCTTGGCGTTGGGCACGGGCTTGAGCAGTTGTTTGGGACGCCAGAGCTCGTGGTCTGTGATGACATGGGAACAGAAGCAGCTGACTTTATATTGACAGACGCGGCTACGCGTGGAGAGCCGTTGCTATCAGAGCAAAGATATCTTACGTGTTTCAAATTTGAAAGCTTCTGCCGGGCCTTAGGCAGCCAAACCGGCTCCTCGCTAGAATGCAGCATGAGTGTCGACTGAATGTCGGTCGTTGTTTTTCGCATGCTGAAGGAGTGTTATGAATACGCGTTCATTATCCATCAAATTCTCGAGGGTGCACTGTGTCGGCCAACGGGTTGCATGGTGGTCGCCGCACCTAAACGAAGGTTACAGCTTCAAACCGCCAGTCATTGTAACAAATAGGACAGTGTTTGAATGGCTAAGCGGCGATGGCGCAGCCACCTTGCCACCATGCAATGTTGGACGCCGCCGAACCGCCACTAGCCTTTGCCGCTCCAGTCCGTCATCCACGTATTGGCAGCACGAACGATCTCAACATCGAGTTCTGCAATTGCCTCATCGCCGTATTTTCCATTGAGTGAGACTTCATGTGGGCGATCACATAGATCGTCGTGCGCCCAATAGAGCCCAATGAGGTGGTGAATACCGTGTGAATCGCCAAGATACTTTTTGGTGGGCGCGTGAAAGTCGTATTCCCAGTAGACATCGGCGACCATCTCTCCTAGGCTCTGTCTGAAAACCATGTTGCCCGTTATTTCGTACGAATGAGAGGTAAGTTAGTTCGAACGAAAGGGAGGAGGTAATCATGGTGGGGCGGCATTGCTTAACCGACGATCAATGGGAACTAATTGCGGATCTAGT
>NZ_JBFHFD010000046.1:0-25303 GCF_041583735.1 Novipirellula sp. | reverse complement strand
GCTGTGACCCTTACAGGGTCAAAACCGCAGTCGAACGCTGGAGTCCGTAGGTGGCGCTCCGCTTACCTACGGCTAATTGCTTGAATCCCTATCGGGATATGGCGACAATTCGCTCGACATGAGTTGTGGGGTACAAAAAGGATGGAAGCCTATCCCACAACAGCTACGGTAACCGCTCGAGCACGTTGATCACTCGCATAACGTCCGTGGGCAACGGCGCCTCGAACGTCATCGACTTGCCACTTTGCGGATGCTGGAACGTTAATTTACGAGCATGCAGCGCTTGGCGGTCCAACAGCACCGTGTCTTTGGTGGCATCGTGCGTGCCAGTTAACATGCCCATCGTGACCTCGGCATGTCCGGCGTACAGACGGTCGCAAAGGATCGCCGCGCCAAGGTGTGACAAGTGCACTCGGATTTGATGCGTCCGACCGGTTTTTGGCTTCACCCGCACTTGCGTAAAACGACCGTGGCGGCTGATCACTTCATAGAATGTCGATGCGGGCTTACTCGTCTCGTGATGCTCGCGGATCGCCATTTTGTCCCGTTGATAGGGATGGCGACCAATCGGCATATCGATGATGTCACGATCGCGATCGATCCGAGCTGCCGTGATTGCAAAATACTCTTTCTCGACTTCGCGATTGGCGAATTGCTCGGACAAGTGAATATGAACGGCATTGGTCTTGGCAACGACAATCACGCCGCTGGTGTCACGATCAAGTCGATGCACAATCCCCGGCCGCGTTGGCCCACCGACATCCGACAGCGACTGAAAGCGAAACGCCAACGCACTGGTGAGCGTGCCAGTCCAGTTGCCACGTGCAGGGTGAACGACCATCCCAGGCGGCTTATTGACAACCACAAGCCCGTCATCTTCATAGAGCACGTCAAGCGGAATGTTCTCGGGAACCGTGTCGTCGGTTGGCGGCTCTGGCATGCGAAAACGAATTCGCTGGCTCGCTTGGATACGAACACTCGGCCGCACCGTCCGTCCGTCTAGCGTCGCACCTTCGGCCTGAATCGCTTGCGTGATCTGTGTGCGGCTATAACCGTCACAGGCCTGCGTCAAAAAATAGTCGATCCGTTGGCCGTTGGCCGATTCGGGAACGACGATGTCACGAAAGACCTCTTCGCCGATCCGGATCTCGGTTCCAGCGTCGTCGCCATCAAGGTCGTCGCTCGGCACATCCGATTCAATATCGTCAGTGCCGAGAACAATGTCATCATCAGAGGAGGCTTTGCTCACGAGGCGTCTGACTCAGGTTTTGCTTGATCTGCAGCAGGAACATCGTCCGCTTCGCTCACCTCGGGTGCATCGGCAGCTTCCTTCACCTCGGCTGCCGGTTCCGGCTTCGCTTCCTCGGCGTCCTTGGCCGGAGGATTCAACTCGGTCTGGCCTTCGTCTGCAGCCGGTTTCTCGTCTGCTTTTTCCTTGTCATCTGCAACTGGCTTCTCTTCGACCGCTGGCTTCTCAGTGCCAGCAGACTCGTCGGCGGCGTCCTCTTTGGCCGTGTCCTCTTTGGCGGTGTCCTTCATTTCGGCGTCCGCACTATCGACATCGGCGTCTTCGGGAAGATTCAGACCATCGCCAGGCTCTTTATCGCTGGCGCCACCGAGATCGGGCAGATCCAAATCGGGCATTTCAGGTAACATCGCTCCGCTTGGCAGCGACGGTGGAGCTGAAGGATCGCTCGGCGAAAAATCTTGATCTTTGAACCAAGTCAAAAAATCTTTGGTACTTTCTTTCGAGAGAGCCGCAATTCGCTCCTCACACGCTTTGACCATTTCTTCGGATTCGCCGATACGGGCACACTCTTTGTAGGCCGCAATTGCTTTATCTAGATTACCCAATGCTTCCTCGCTGCGAGCAATCCCGAAATTAGCACGCGAGAGTAACAATTCGTTCTTGCCTTCGGCAATCGCGTTACGGAACGCCTTGCTCGCAGCTGTCAACTCATCTTCGGCATCCATACGGTTGACGTACAGCGTCCGCGTGCCCTGAGCCAACAGAGCACTCCCCTGGTAAAGATGGGCCCATGCAGCGGCGGGGGTGTTCGGGTACTTTACGCTGACCGAGGCAAGCCCCTCAGGATCTTGCGATCCGGTTTGCTGCATCAACAGCTCAAACGTGGCTTGGCTGCGGTCTTCGCTGACTTTACTGCTGTAAATGGCGTAGCCGATGCCGCCAATCAGCAACACAGCGACCGCGATTCCAATAGGACGCGAATAGGGTTCGATCGATTGGTTGATTCGCGCGAGATAGTTGGCGAGGATGTTTTCTTGCAATTCGTGTCGGCGTTCGCTTTTCATCACTTCGTCTTATTTGGATTAAATTGACACGTTGAAGGCGGTGTCATTGATTCACTCGGTGCGATGGGCAGAGAGACGCCGAGCGACCGAAGCGCTGAAGTATAGAAATCATAATGAGTTAGCGTCAATAGAGTCACTTCGGCGTTGCACAATCGCTCGATTGCCGATTTGTGATGCTGAAACGCAATTTTTGGCGGCCAAAATCGAGCTTGGCGGCACCTCGATGCCACGTTTTCAAGTTAGCAGCACAGTCCACGCCCAACACAGTGGCCGAGACGCTCGAAAAATGGTGAGGGGGGCTTCGCAGCGTCCCCGCGTCAAAATTCTCGCTGATTTTGTCGAACGTTTTGGTGGCTTTCGCTACGAAAGATGAATCCAAACAGACCAAGAAACAGACAAGCTAGGCCGCATCGGCTGACTGAAAATCGAGCACTTGATCAAGCGATCGGCAGATCCCTTCAATCGCCTGGTCTCGCAATCCAACGCGGCGGCCTGCCCAAGCTCGGTTTAGCAGCAATTCCACGCCAATATAATGCTCGGCACTAAAATGAGTCCTCATCGCCGTGACCAAACTTTCGGTCGTACCGCGGCGAGGATAATTACGACGAACGCGAATCATCGGCGCCGATTCGTACATCTCGTCAATCCAGTCGAGACAAAACGCCATCTCATCCTCACGCGATGGATCGTACAACAAACCGATATCGGTGCGTCGCTGCCGACCTTCACTCAACGATGCAAACGAACGAACCGAGACGTGCAGGGTGAATCCGTGTCGCCGCGAATGTTGCTCAATCGCACTACGAACTCGGTTTCGATACCCTGCGTGCACTTCCTGGATCAGTCGATCTCGATCTTCCGTCGGCCACCGACGAACCTCCGGCGGCATCACACTGCGGTGGCGAGAGGACCGAGTGACGTCAACCAGCGCCGCAGCATATTTGTTCTCGATCAGCGGCGATTGCAACAGTGCGGCCATCCGCCGGGCAACGTAACGCGCCGATGCATCACCCGGCAATCTGCTTGGCAGTTGCCCCGGCACGAACTTGCTGCTGCACAACTCGGGCCTGTTTTCACAATCCGACGCTCCCGTAATGAGCGGAATCTCGAGGACTGCTGAGCCGGCCACCGAGGCTTCGGTGACAACAGGGGCCTCGGTGACAACAGGGGCCTCGGTGGCGTCAGCCGTTTCGATAATGCCGCTGTCTTCGGCGAACCCCAGATCCAATATTCGTCCTGGTGGCATCGGTTGACGAACCAGCCAAGGGGGCACTCGATCGCCTCCCATTTCGCAGCTAATCAGAATCGTCATCACGAAAGTCCTAGCAAAAGCATCGGCAAATAAGCCACAACGGCCAGCATCACTGCATGTTTTTAAACGTGGGGTGCTTCCTTCCCACCAGCACAATCTTGACTACACAATTTTAAGGGGTGCTGCCAAGAGTGGTAAACGGTCAAGCGGAGCAAGTCGAAAAAGTTTGCCTCTTTCCGTAATCCGTTTGGGCATCGAGTTGTCCGATTCAGAAACGCGGAAAAACGGCTCCTTGGAAAGATTCCTCTTGTCCCCATCGCTGCGAAATCGCTAACAACGACTCAATTGATTCCTGAAATTTTGATTCGTGTACAGAGAAATCGTTCTCATGGGTTCGCCAATAAATGCTAGCTGGCTAATCGTTGTCGCACTGAGTGCGGTGGCTTGCGTTGCGGATTGGACATCGCTGACGGCGGATGACGGAAGCTTGGCATCGGATCCGTATGTGGTCTTTGTTGCCCAGGACGAAGCATACGCACGATGCGGCCCGTCGGACGAGTTCTACCGAACCGATGCGCTGCGTTACGGACAAGAACTGGAAGTCTACGTCGAAACGGCCGACGGTTGGCTCGGAGTCCGTCCCCCAGACGACAGCTTTTGCTGGATCCCCGCCGATGCAGTCGAAATCGCCGGAGATGGTGATACCGCCGTGGTCACCGAAGACCGGACGGTTGCTTGGATCGGAACGCATCTAGGACGCGCCCGCCAATTCCGCTGGCAAGTCCAACTCGCCGTGGGTGAGCCCGTGACCGTGATCGGAAAAGGCGAACGCGAAGGAGCAGACGGACCGCGATTGTGGTACCGCATCGTTCCTCCGTCGGGCGAATTTCGCTGGGTACACCAAAGCCAAATTGCCGAAAGCGCCGAACAACTGGTTCAGGCGATCCGAAAAGAGAGAAACACAAACATCGAATTCTTGCCGGGTGGACGAACCGCACCTCAAGCAACCGTCGCCAATAACGACAACTCGCCGCAATACGCTGATGGCGACGAAGAAGACTCGTTCGCGGGACGCGGCACTCTGAGCTCCGAGTCATCAAGCCGGCGTCGCTCGCCGAGCGACTCCGTTGCAATGCAAAACACATCCTCGGTGCTGCTTCGCGACGCCGAAGCGGTCCAAACCTCCGATCCGCATGCGAGCGATTCACACGCGTCACAGCCGGTGGCGTTGTCGCCGGTTGCAGGCGATTCTGTCCCCCAACTGCGCGAAGCCCCACTCGCACGTGACACCCACTTGCCAAGCGAAGCGATTGGCAGCGGCGTCAGCGAACAGTGGCGAACGAATCCTGCAGAGCGCGCTTCGCGTGAAGCCGCCAACACCGAAACGGTCAGCGAAGCGATGTCCAAACGTGGATTATTGGCATCGGTCGAATTTATTGGCCGCCCGAGGCTGTCGGATATCGATGCCGGCATACGCCAAATCGGCGGCGGCTTGCTCGAACGCACTTCCGCCGGCGGCGATGCACCGAACGCAGCAGCGTCCTCCGTCGAAGCAAATTGGGTGGCCGGATCGACACGTGACCGCGCCGAATCGATACGCCAAGTCGCGGACATCCAACCGACGACCTCGACCGCCGGCACACAGAACCCGCGAATGGCTTCGCCAATCCCCGCCTCTCCCGCTCCGGCGACACGCTATGTGTCCGCGGCTGCGATCGCTGCGATCGAAACCGAAGTCCGCACTGCCGACACCGAGCGTCTAAGCCTAATCTTTTCGCGACTGATGGCCGCCAGCGCGTCGGCGGCAGAAATGGCCCCGGTGGTCAAAGCGGCGCATCAAATTTCGATTTCGGATCCGGATCCCGTGGTCGCGGGCCGTGCTCGCTTGTTGGCAGAACGCATTCAGAAATATCAAAATGTCGCCCAACGTCGTGATGGCAACGCGGTGATCCAAACCTCGCACGCCCCATCGCTGCCTACGGCGCCAGCATCACTTGCGGTCGCATCAACCAGCACAGCTCAACCGCAAACGGCGATGCAAGCCCAAACCGGTCCACTGCTACCCGCGATGTCACCATCAATACAATCACCACCCGGCATCGCCGCACCCGAAAATGCGTCGGCCGGAACGGACGAATTGACGGCGACGGGCTTTTTGGTCCAAGTCTATTCGGCGCGAAAGGACAGCCCTCCGTTTGCGATCACCGACAGCACCGGTCGCACACTCGCGTATGCGACTCCCACCCCGGGGTTAAACCTGCGAATGCATTTAAACAGCGAAGTTCGCGTGCAAGGCACCCGTAGCTACTTGCAGGGATTAAACACGCCTCACATTCGCGTCGCCCAAGCCATCCGCACGGCAGAATACTAGACCATTCACCGTGCGGAGAAACTTGGCAAGTACTTCGGTCCTCGTGCCAAAGAAACTCGCGAGATGTTTCGGGCACCACAGTGGCGATTCAGAGCACTTCGATCCCGCAAGCCTCTAAATGCTGCCAGACAGTGCAGCCTGGCGTTGACCCAATGACATCGACTTTGGTGGCGACACGGCGTCCGGGCTTCGCCCGGGGGCCGCGGGTGCTGGACATCCATTTGACGCGGCTAGCGACAACGTCTCACAACGACGGATGTTGACGAACGAAACGCTTGGCGAGTTTTGCTTCCGACTTCATTCGCTATTGGAAGTTTCGCTGCCGATAGATTTGATTCTTCTGCTGGCTCAAACCTTTGCTCGTTTTGCGGCTTGACCGTCCTTGGGCGGATTGCGTATTCGAAGAGCCTGTGCAGCGGTCTGCCTCTTGGAACCTGTCACGAGCCTCTAAAACTATTTGTATGAATCGATCGAAGTGCATTTTGCGAGTTATTGCAGCGTATCTGGTCATGGCAGCCCTGATCTTCAAGGCGACTCCGTCTCTTGCCGAACAAGGCCTTGCGCTTCCGGAAAACGTGCCACTGCCCACCGCGGTTCAAATCCATCTCGATGACGTCGTGGTTCCCGCTAGCTTTTCGGAGCCGAGTGCTGCACCGGAGGGCAAGGTCGCAACCGTCATCAAGAAAGAGACGATCGCCACAGAATTGGCATCGATCGAAGCGGCGACCAATTTGTCGGACGAGGATCGCAAGACCTACACCGAGCGACTGCGTAAAGCGACCGAGTGGCTAGACAACCAAGACGTCGCCAAAAAACGCTTAGCCGAAGTTGAAGCGTTTCTGCTTACGCTTCCCCAAGTCCTCGCTGATGCACAGGCTGGCGTGGCGGCCCCGGCAGACCCCGAGCCTCCCGCAGTACCCGCCGGAGGCACGATTGCTCAGCTAGAACAACAATTGATCAGTCTGCGGACGCAGATCGAGGCCGAAGAGAAGGAACTGCAACAGAAAGAACGCCAAATTGAAAACCGTACGGTGCGGCTTGGCGAGCTCGCGAAGGAGACCGTAGAACTCGAAAAGCGAATGGGGGATGCGAAAAAGCAAGTCGCATCGCTTGGCACCGAAGAGCTTTCGACTCGCGTTCAATCAATCGAACAGCAAGCTCGTGTGCGTTGTCTTGAGCAACAATTGGTCACGACAAAGGCGGAACGCCGGCGACTCGAAGAAGTCGCGCCGCTACTGCCGCTGCAACGAGACCTGATTAATCGCACGCTAAACACTCGAAAAAAGCAGCTCGTTAGCTGGCAGACCGCCGTTGACAAATGGCGAAAAGACGAATCACTACGGCAAGCCGCCGAAGCGCGTCGCGTTGCCGATGAATCGCACCCGGCGCTAAAATCCGCGGCCGAGGTGAATGCCGAGATCGCCGAGTCCCGCATCAAGACAGCGGCGGACATCGAGCGAATTGGCAAGATGATCGAGCAGCTGCATGCCAAGAGCAAACATTTCGACGAAGCATTTGAAACGCTGCGGTCCAAGGTAGAGCATGCCGGGGCAACCTCGTCGACCGGTTTGTTGTTGCAGAAGCAGCGAGGCGAATTGCCCAAACCCGAAGAGTTTGCCAAACGGGTTGCGATCGTGGAAACCGAAATGCCGGCCACGCATTTGCAATTGACCGAATGGAAACAGATGCGTCGGGATGTGTCCGACCCCGATGAAGCCGCCAACTTGATGGTCGAATCGCTGGCCGCCTCGGTGCGGCAATACGACCATGACAATGTCGTCAGCGTGGTCGCTCGGTTGCTGCGTGATCGCCGTGACTTGCTTGATAATGCCATCGCAGATGAGGAATCGTTGTTACGAAACCTCAACGAACTCGAATTGATCAACCAATCCGTCGAAACTCAAGTCGACGAGTTTCGTCAATTCCTCGACCAACGTGTCCTTTGGATACGCAGTTCCGATGCGATCGCCGCCAAAGATCTACGGGAAGCCTACAAAGGATTCGCGTCGTTAATGGCTCCGTCAAAGTGGATCGAAGTCGCTCAGGTGTTTGCAGGCGACATGCTTCGCCGCCCTGTCATTATGGTGTTCCTAGCGTCATCGTTTCTCTTGTTGTTGCTCTTTCATGCTCAGATGCTGGCCGCGGTTCGCCGTTTGTCACAACCGCCCGAACCAGGCACCGAAGCAAGTTTTTTGCGGTATGCCGCCGCTTTTGGAATTACCGTCTTTTTATCGGTCCGCTGGCCCCTATTGCTGCTGGCCGCCGGATGCCGTTTGCGTATGGCGAGCGGGTCCACCGAATGGACCCAGGCCGTAGGCGATGCGTGCGTGACCACGGTGCTATTCCTGTGGGCCTGTTCCATGGTCCGTGAATTGTCACGCCGCGAAGGCGTGGGCGAACGTGTGTTCAAGTGGTCGCCAACTGCACTGGCAAAAGTACGCAACGTGGTCGATTTGACCGTTTTTGTCGGCACCCCCGTATTCGCACTGCTGCAACTAACCCAGTTCAGCGAAGTCGCTGAAATGCGTAGTCTTCAACGTTTACTTTTCATTTCAATCTTGGCCTTTGTAGGACTTCAAATCGGCTGGCTGGTCCGACCGTGGGGCCCGTTCATGTTGTGCCTGCAACGCGAAGATTCCACATCGATGACCTATCGACTGCGGCATCCGATTTGGTTGGCCGTAACGGGAGCCCCGATTGCATTTGCGATCCTGTCGTTGGTCGGCTACCACTTTTCGGCCTACCATTTGTCAGGACGATTAGCCGAGACCGGGATCGCCTTGGTTGCGATCATCGTGATGTATTCCCTTGCGATTTGTTGGTTAGAAGTCAATGGTTTCAACCGTGCATTGGCGAAGCAAATCGCCGCGGAAGAGGAACAGGCCAAATCGCTCGACGTGTTATCAACTCCACTCAATTCCGACGACGACGACACCGATTCCGACACGCTTGCCCCGATCGATTTGCAAGAAACCGTCAACTCCGAGTTTTGTGATCTGCTGCGGTGGGGCAGCGTCATGCTGCTGATCTGTGGCGGTTGGATCATATGGTCCGATGTCCTGCCCGCGTTGCGCGTGCTCGACCGCGTCGTGCTTTGGACCAACATCGAAACGATCGCAGAAACGGTTGTCGATCGCCAAGGATACCAGTCGGTGGTGATGACCGATCGATCGGTCCCCACGACGCTGACCGATGCAATCGCAGCAATATTGGTGATCATGGCGACAATGATGATTGGACGCCGACTTCCCAGCGTCTTGGCGCTGACCGTGTTGGATCGATTGCCACTGGAATCGGGGACGCATCAAGCCGTTTCAATCTTAGTCCGTTATGCGGCCACGATTGCCGGAATCCTGTTTGCCTGCCAAGTGATCCGGCTGTCGTGGAGCAGCGTTCAGTGGTTGGCCGCCGCGATGACGGTCGGTTTAGGATTCGGATTACAAGAAATCTTTGCCAACCTTGTCAGCGGCTTGATCATTTTGTTCGAGCGACCAATCCGTGTCGGCGATATGGTTACGGTTGGCGATCTGACGGGCAATGTCAGTCGAATGCAAATGCGTGCCACCACGATTACCGATTTCGATCGTCGCGAGATGATTGTGCCAAACAAGAAATTTATCACCGACAATGTAATCAACTGGACGTTATCCGACCCCATCAGCCGCATCGTCTTGCCCGTCGGCGTCGCCTTTGGAACCGACGTCGCGCACGTGCAACGAATCTTACTGAAGATCGCCGAGCGGAACCCTTCGGTAATGAAAGAACCCGCACCGAGTACGCTATTCAAAGGATTCGCCGAAAGCACGCTCGATATCCGGCTTCACGTTTTCATTCCTAAACGGGATGTCTATACGGTCGTACTCAATGAATTGAATTCGGCGATCGTGACCGAACTACGTCGTGCCGGAATTGACATTGCATTTCCACAACGTGATCTGCACATCAAATCGGTACAATCGCTTGCCGCATTGATGCCTCGCGAACATGAACGCGAGCGAGTGCGTGATCAAAACGCAGCCTAAAGATTCAGGATTAGCCTACTAGCTGTCCAATCGGCGAGCAACGCCGAGCGAAAAGCATTGACGTCAAGTTGTTTACAGCCGAACCCTTTGGCAATGAATTTGTAGAGAAGTGGCAGGTTGGCAGCCTGGATGACGGATGGGAATCGCAGGCTGGCTGCCTGCATTACGAGTGAGATTTACAACGTGGTTGCATCATGGATGAAATCGAAGTGGCGACGCTGGTTGGCGTTTGGGGTTGCTGCTGCGTTCATCGTGGTGCTGTTCCGAAACCAAATCGCTCGTGTCGCTGCAGTCAAACTCGGCAGCTACTGCTTGTCGACATCACTGGAAATTGATTCGATTCAAATCGACTGGGGCTCGCTGTGTGTCACCGGGCTGGTGCTGCGTGAACCACCTTTCTCAGACTCCCCGAATGCCGACTCCCCAAATGCCGACTCCTCTAGGAGCGATCCTCAGGTCACCGTCAGCCGCGTTGTAGTGGATTGGTCCATTCTTAGTGGACTTCGCAGCGGTGTTTGGGCAACCCGGGTGATGGTCGACGATCCCTGCCTGCATGTGCGGTTTGATCGCGACGGCACCCTGATGTCGCAGTTCCCGCAAAGCCAAGGATCCTCAGGTGAATCGAACGGTAAAATCCCACTGGGACAACTTTCGGTTCGGGGGGCGAGATTAGTCGTCCACCAAATCGGTCGCGAATCCTTTACCGTGGCCGATGTCCAGTTGCAGGCCGAGTTTGCGGATTCGATTCAATTGCGCACCTTAATCCCCAATCTGCTCGGGGGAAGCATTGATATCCGAACTCGGCTTCACTCCACGTCGTTTGCCGGAACCACAAGCATCGTTGTCGACGACGTTCAGTTTGACACTGCCAAACTAACACACCTGCCCCTGGTACCCGAGGCGATCAATCAGTACCCGATCGTCTCAAGCGGATCGTTGCAGATCTCCTGCGAACATCCGGCTGGGCTCGCTCTTGACGCGTTTTCATTGTCGATAAAAGGAACCCTGTCCAACCTCGATTCGCGACCGCTCGGCAAGATCGCGGAACAGTTCGAATTGCAGGGGGAACTGCGTGATGGCAACCTCCGGATCAAAGCCTATGGCGATCCGCTCGACGGGCTGGCCCAAATCGAACTGAATGCCAAAATCCATCCGAATGCCGCGACGGCGACCCTTCGAAGCAACCTGGTTGACTGTGATTGGAAACGTCTCTCCGCCGCCTTTCCCCAACTCCCTCCTTTCATGATGGCCTGTCAATCGACTGGTGACGTTTCAATACAGTGGCAAAGCAATCATCTCGCTTTCCAAGGCAAAATTTCCGGCACGGCGTCCAATTTAGAACTCGATGGTGTTCCAGTCGCGGATTTTCACACGAATGCCGAAACCCATGGCTCGATCGATCCCAATCACCTTGAATCGCTAGCCGGAACCATCACCGCATCCATCTCGTGCGACGGAGTCGATTTGAATCAAATTGGCGAACGATTTGGGGTGCCGCAGATGAACGGAAACGTACGACTTTCCGGTTCATTGAATTCGGATCTACAACAACTTGCATCACTTCGGGGCTTCGTAGGCGAGGTCATCGTCAACACACGCGGGGTGACCGCACCCGGTATCACCATGGATGACGCTGAATGCAGGGTTGTCGTTGCCGACGGAAATGCGGTGTTACGCACCTCCGAAGTGGTCCTCCGCGATCGACCGGGACGTCCCTTGTTACACTCGGTCGCCTCCGTCAAGGTACCGCTGGACCGTGATGCCGAAATTCAGTCGCGTGCAACCGTATCGGTCACTCCATCGGACTCGGTTCCCACGCTGTTGGGAATGCCAGCGACGCCGCTACAAGGCAAGCTGTCGTCCGAGATCAACGCTTCGTGTCGCGTCCAGGAAGCAGCCCAGCCTGCGGCTTGGACGGCGAGCGGGCATTTGAGTGGACGAGATTTGCGAATCGCGGGTGAATCGATCGACGATTTCGAAATCACCCCAGCACTGCGTGCTGGAGTGATTTCGGTTCCCCAATTTGCACTACGTTGGCGAGACAACCTTTGCAACTTATCGGCCCACGGCATTGTCGGTGATTCGATTTCAGTGACTGGAGCAATCGAGTCAAACACGATCCGAGTCGATGATTTCGCCGAACTCGTTTCGCGATTTTCGGGCAGTCCGTTGCGTGCATCGGGCAACGCAACGATCGGAGGTCATTTTCAGCTCTGCAGCTCACCGCTACAGTTTGTCGCCAGCGGCGATGCGAACCTCCAAAACGCACGCTACGCCGGCAAAAGGCTGGGGGCGGCTCAGTTGCGATGGAACGCCGACCCCACTTCGTTTGCATTGACCAGTTCGTCGAACGATCTTTTGGGCGGACAGTATCAAGTGACCGCGACGGCGCGTGATTTGGACTGGACGAACACTCTCGTTGAAGGCCAATTCCAGGATATTCAAGCGTCGCGATTGGTCGCCTGCAGCGGCCTTTCGCTGCCGTCCAGCGGCACGCTCAGCGGTGGGCTGAGAATCACCTCGATCGCCAACCTTGAATCGTTACGCGGCGATGCTTGGCTGCAAAGTAAGAACCTATCGCTGAAACGATTGCCGCTGGATATTCGCCAAGCGGCCATCCAGATCGACGCTGGCGTCGTTTCGGTGCACAGCGAGGGGGTTTTAGCGTCCGGTCGCTTCGCGGCCGTTGGCAATGCCGAACTAGCCCGGCTTGCTCGCTTTTTTGAACCGGAAACATCCCGCTCGTTGGCGCAGATCCCACTCACCTTTGAAGCCAAACTCTCGGAACTCGCGGTGCATCGTGTGGTCGCCGCCTTAGATCTTCCTCGCGAAACACGTCGACTCCGAGCCACGATGTCGGGTGACTGTGTTCGCACGCCAGCGATGTTCGACGGCAGCCGATTTTGCAGTCTCAATGGTTCGCTAGAAAAGGTGCGATGGGACCGCAGTCTCGTGTCGGATCGCGTTGCGGTAACCATGGCGGTTCATCCAAGCCGGGTCGAACTTGAAAACCTCAGCGGTCACTTCGCCGATGGGCGATTGTCGGGAAAAGCGAGCGTTGACTTTTCATCCACACCGGTGGGCCGGTTTGAATTGTCGGCCAACCGAGTCAATCTGCGCCGCGCGACGGCACCGTTTCTGTCCGCCGACATGTCAGGCACCGCGAATGTGCAAGTCAGCGGTCGCATTGGCCCCGTCCTTTCCGGACGCGCCGATGTATCGGTCGACCACGCGGTGATGGCTGGGCTTGTCGTTCGTGAAGCCCGATTCCCGGTTGACTGGACTTACTCTCAAGCATCGCAAATCTCGCGTTGGCAATGTCGTGCGGGAGTTGTGGGTGTCGGTGGTGGACGCGTCCACATTGCGTCCGAAGGCAATTTTGATCGCAGCCTTTCCATGGCGACATCCATGCGGATCGAACGTGTCGACACCTCGAAATTGTTACAAGGTTCCTCGTCCGGCGCCGGTGTGATCGACGGGAATGTGACGCTAAACGCCAAACGGGCTCGCGATCCGAAAAACATCGTGGGTCGTTTCGACTTGGAAATGTCCAACATCAACGCTTTGGAATTGCCGGTGATGGACGAATTGTCTTCGCTGGTGCGATTGGCCCCTTCACGCCCTGGAAACGGGCAAGACGGTGGCTATGTCTACGGCCGAATTGCCGGCGGATTAGTGCATGTCGAGGAGCTCGCGATCTCGCAAAGCACCGTACAGGTATTGATGTCCGGCAGCGCAACCATGGACGGGCGTTTGGATTTTGACGTGACCGCCAGCACGGAATCAAACGGCCCCGCCGACCAGCTTCTAGAGATGGCCGATTCGCCGATCATGATGGCCACTGCGGCTCCCATTGCAATGGTTGCCAAAGCCAATGAATTGCTCAAAGACCGTGTGGTTCATGTACATGTCGGTGGAACATCGGCGCGTCCCACACTGCGTCTGCAACCGGGAAAACAATTGAGTCAAGATGCAGTGCGATTCTTTCTCACGAGCAGTCTGGGAGCGAACGTTGCTCAAGCCGTCGGTCCGCAAAATCGTCCCTCACGAAGATAATACGACGTCCGCCGAACTCGCCGAGACGACTTACCGCATACGTTTTAGTTGACAAGGAATCATCAATGAAAATAGAACACTTCTCGGTGAACGCCAGCAATACACGCTCGTTTCCAGGCTCGCGTCAAACAACGCACAGCTTTCGCGGCTCCCGCACTGCCCTTTCTCGCTCGGCAGGTAGGAATCAGCGTTTCCGCGGGGTCGCAGGCGGCAATCGAGGAACCAGGGGTGGCGATTACCCTGTAATGTCGAAATCGAAACCGCCTGCATTTCACTTGGTGGGAAGTGCCGCTGTGATCGTGTTGCTTGTGTTGCCGCTGATGTGCAGTCAATCGGGTTGCCGGACGGCGGCATCGATGGGGTTGCCTGTGTCCGCGGGTTCGCACACGTTGATGTCCGACGTAGCGGAGATTCGCGAAGCGGTCGGGCACCAAGGCAACGTGGCAACCGAACTCGCCAAGTTGACATTGCCGGCTCACCGTGTCGAAGCAGGCGATGTGTTGGTGATCGAACCCAACGACTTTGATTCACCGGTCCGTTTGTCGAGCGATCAAACGGTTCAGCAAGATGGTACGATCGAACTTGGCTCGTATGGACGAATGCAAGTCGCCGGGATGTCGGTCGAAGAGATCCAACGCCAAGTCCAAGGGTTGGTGGCACACCACGAAACACAAAAACGTCAAACTCGCATCGCCCTGGCATCGCATCGAGGCGACGCCGACGAGAATGAACTCGACGCGATCGACTATGGCGTCACCGTGCGTTTGGTCAACAAAGAGAGTGGGCTGTTTTATGTGATGGGCGAAGTCAATGCACCTGGATCCTACCCGCTTGTCGGTCACGAAACGGTACTTGATGCGATCATCGCCGCTGGAGGACTTTCCGATCGCTGTAATGATCACAAAATCATCCTCACGCGACCTCAATTGCCAGGTCAACCGCGGCTGATCTTGCCGGTCTGCTACCAACAAATCTTGCAGCTCGGCGATGTCGCAACCAATTACCAATTGATGCCCGGTGACCGCATCTACGTCCCCAGCATGACGATTTGGGAAGACGTCAAACAGAGCGTTCGCTGGAATGGTGACAAAAGCTGTCCGCAGTGCCGTGAATACTCGCTGAAACAATAAAAGATCGCGCCGGCAAAATTTTCCATTGCGTGGAAGACTTCTCGAAGCCCCAATACGCAATTCCCAAGTTGGATTGCGGTTGCGTTCTCATCCGTGATGCTGCCGACCATGTTACGATTCGTCGACGGGCGGATCACTAGCTTCGGTGACTTGAATGTTTGTGGCGAGATGCTCGTGCGCGGTTCGCTGCACGTCGTCGCCTGCGATCTGTTTCTCGTGCCGGCGGGCCGATTTCGGGTTGGCCAGCCTGCCGATATGCACCACCGGTTCACCTGGCTGCACTGCGGGTAGCGTCGTCATTCCAATCACCACTCCCGAAAACGGAGCTTCCAAGCGGTTTTGATCTTCCGCTAACAGGTTGCTGTTGGTTGCAATCGCTTGCCCCTTGACCACCGTGTCACCGGGAGCGACATGCATCGACATGAACCCGCCTCGTTCGGCCCGCAACCAGCGTGTCTCGCGAATGATCGCCTGAGTGTCCGGAATATTCGGTTTACCCGGCATCATGTCTAGTTCTTTCAGACAATTAAAAATGCCGCGGGTCATACAATCGGCGACGGACGATTCCACCTTCCACACCTCGCCTCCTTCGATGATGATCGTGGGACATCCCGCCTTGGTCGCTTCGCGTCGCAGCGAGCCTTTAGGGCCTTTGCCTTGCAAAATTATTCCCGCGCCAAAAGCTTCTGCCAGTCGAAGACAATCAGGATTCGACAGATCGGCACGGACGTTGGGGAAATTTGTGCGACGCACCGCAGCGGTGTGCAAGTCGATACCGTAATCACACTTCTTGATCAACGAATCGAATATCACCTTCGCCAATCGTGACGCCATGCTGCCACCACTGGTGCCTGGGAAACAGCGATTCAGATCACGACGATCGGGCAAATAACGCGAATGCCGCTCGAATCCGAGCACGTTTAAAACGGGAATCAACAGCAACGTGCCTGACTGCAGCACCCAAGTGGGATCGGCCAGCAACGTTCGAATCGCCCCGGTGCCATTGAGTTCGTCTCCGTGCAGCGCCGCAGTTACGAAAACCGTCGGCCCCGGCGATATTCCACGCCGAATTTGAATCGGAATTACGACGCTGCGACTGCTGTAGCTTTCAGTCACCTCGAATTCAGTGTTGGCGGATTTGCCAGGTGCAATGTCGCAACCAAACCAGTGATGGTCAGAAGTAGTCATGAATGAAACGTCACTAACCCCGGGTCGACTTGGGTGAAAGGTAGAAAATGCATCATCACATCGGCGACCATGGAAACCGATGCGTATGGGCCCAATGCGTATGGGGCCAATGCGTATGGGGCCAATGCGTATGGGCCCAATGCAACTGCCGCACTTGAAAACGGAGTGCCCCTCTATGTTACACCAAGGCTAGTGCTGTGGAGAATGCGTCGACGCTTCATCAATCCTCGACTGCTCGAGCGTTTTGATCTTTGGCGCCCGTTTCTTGCGAGTTTTGGTCGGCACCATTTCTTTCATCGCTTCTTGTTTACCAAAGCACAGCAAACGGTCTCCCGCTTCCATCTTGCGAGAATATTTAGGGTTCGGGATCACGGTGTTGCCGCGGTACAACGTCAACACGTTGATGTCGCGATCGGTAAAGGCGGCGTCGGTGATCGACATCCCGACGAACTGCGAGCCTTCGGGAACCACCAATTCACACACGCCATAGCCTCGGCTAACCGTCAAACGTTGACGAATATCCATCTCGGGAAAATCGACGTGCGCGGCACAGTATTCGATGATCGCGCCGGCGATGTCCTTCTGCGTTGCCCGCTCGATGCCTTCGAGCCCCGGCGAACTGTTGACCTCCATGACCTGAGGACCATGTTGGCCTTCGAGCATATCGACGCCAGCGATCCGCAGTCCCATGATCTGCGCCGCACGGATCGCCGTTTCACGAAACTCGTCATCCAATTCGACCGTTTCGACCACACCGCCACGGTGCACATTACTACGAAATTCGTCACCTTGGGCGACCCGCCGCATGGCACCGATGACGCGATCTCCGACGACAAACGCACGCACGTCGCGTCCCTTGCTTTCGGCGACGAAACTTTGCACCAGCACGTTTTGCTTGGCGGTTTGCAGTGTCTCGATGATCGCTTCGGCAATCTTGATCGTGTCGGCCAAAATCACGCCGACGCCTTGGGTGCCTTCGAGCAATTTAATGATCACCGGTGCTCCGCCAATCCGCTCGATCGCCGGAATCACGTCGCCGCGATCGCGAACAAAGGTCGTCTTTGGCATCCCAATGTGATGCCGACTTAGAATCTGCAGACTTCGCAATTTGTCGCGGCTGTTGGCGATCCCGGCAGAGCTATTGGCAACAAAGACATTCATTTGTTCCAATTGACGAACCACAGCGGTACCGAAATAGGTGATGCTCGCACCAATACGCGGGATCATCGCGTCGAAGTCCGCCAGCGGCTTGCCTCGGTAATAGAGATCGGGTTTTCCACGCTGCAGATCGATCGCACACTTCAATGTGTTGATGACCGATACTTTATATCCCCGCTCCTTTGCCGCGGCGACCAATCGTCGAGTGCTGTAACATCGCGGCGCGCAAGAAATGATGCCAAGTTTCATAACGGCAAAGACCTTCAACAAGAAAAGAGGGAATCCAGCGTGAGACGATGTCGCGCTGTCGCTGTACGCTCTAAGTTATGCGAGATTGGCGGCGAGAGCCAATGAAAGATCCAATAAAACGTGCAATCGAAGCAAACTGCCGGGCCGAAACTGCCGGGCCGCACCGTTCAGGCCAAACGCACGGCAACCGTTCAGGCCAAACGCAATATCCTGATTTCTATCCTCCACATTATTTTACATTGATCGTGCCAAGAGAAAACGCGATTGGCGGTCGCGTCGGATCACGGTCACTCTGCTAGCCGTTCTTTTCCACGTCACTTCCCAGTCCGAGGTGTTTTAATCGACTTCGCAGTGTCGGACGACTCATCCCCAACCGGCTGCTCGCGGCGCTGACGTTTCCCTGGGTCGCACGCAGAATCTCGGGCAAGATTTCACGATCAACGGCATCATGAATATCGGCGGCAATGTTATGCGATCCATCTTCGAGTAACGTCGTCGCCCAAATCCGCAAGTTTTCTTGCCACGTCCCCATGGTTGCCAATTTTGTCAAACCCTCGTCACTTTGCGGAATAAATCCTTTGGGCAAAAACGCCGGAACGATCACCGGACCACTGGCCTTGAGCAACGTTTGCTTGATGACCCCTTGTAACTCACGCACATTTCCGGGCCACGAATGAAGTTTCAGTGATGCCATCGTTTCCGGAGCAATCGAGGCGAACTCTTTGCCAAGCGTCTTGGCAAACCTTGCGAAAAAGAATTCCGCCATAATCTTGACATCTTCGCCACGTTCCCGCAGCGGCGGCAACGAGATCGTGAATTCGTTCAGCCGGTAATAGAGGTCACTTCGAAAACTGTTGTCCACGATCGCAGCTTCGACATCCCGATTGGTTGCCGCGATGATGCGAACATCGGATTTGATGGTCTTGGTGCCCCCAACCCGTTCGAACTCTTTCTCTTGCAGCACCCGCAGCAACTTGGTCTGCATCATCGGACTCATGTCACCGATTTCGTCCAAGAATAGCGTACCGCCGTTACACACTTCGAACTTACCGACATGCCGTTGATCGGCGCCGGTGAACGCCCCTTTCTCGTGGCCGAACAGTTCACTTTCCAGCAAATTCTCAGGAATCGCGGCACAGTTGATCGCATGAAACAATTGGTCACGCCGATTGCTGTGCTGATAGATCGCACGGGCGACCACTTCTTTTCCGGTGCCGGTTTCGCCAAGAATCAATACGGCAACATCACGTGCAGCGACGCGTCCGATCGAACGAAACACTTCGACCATCGCTTGGCAATCCCCCAGCACGCGATCTGTGCTCGTATCATCGGCGTCGCCATGAGATTCCGACGGCAAAACCGCCGGCTTTCTCGCCATCCTGCTGGTTTCTAACGCCGAATCGATCACGGGCAAAATATCGTCTGGTTCGAACGGTTTGGTCACATACTCAAACGCCCCCCCGCTCATCGCACCGATCGCGGTTTCGGCGGTTCCGTGCCCTGTCATCATGATCACGGGTACTCGGCGATCGAGTTCGCGGAATTCATGAAGCGCTGCTAATCCCGATTGATCCGGCAATTGGATATCCAACAGCACCGCGTCGGGTTTGTGTTGAGCAAAAAGCTGCAACCCTTTGCTCGCCGAATCCGCGGTGATGACGTGATAATCAGGTGCCGGCAAGCACAGTTTCATGACCTGCAGGATCAACGAATCATCATCCACCACCAACAAGGTGCTCGGATCATTTGAATTCATTGGGTAGCTCACTTTCATTTGATGAACAGGATAGAGCAGGCAAGATCACTGAGATTCGCGTTCCTTCACCGACCGTCGAACGCACGTCCACCGCACCTTCGTGGCTTCGCACGATGCCGATCGACGTGCTCAATCCAAGCCCGGTTCCCTGGCCTCGTTCTTTGGTCGTGAAAAAGGGATCAAACATTCGTTCACGAATCTCTTTGGGAATTCCGGTTCCCGTATCGGATACGGTGATCGACAGATAATGGCCCGGTTGCAGCGTGGCGTACGAATACGATCGCTCGCTTGCCAGCGTCATCGGGGCGGCTGAAATCGTCAATGCGCCATGCTGGTTCATCGCATCGCGTGCATTGATGGCAAGATTCATGATCACTTGGCTGATCTCGGTTTCGTCACCGAGGATGTCGGGCAGTTGTTGAGCCACTTCGGTCTTCAGTTCAATGCCTTTGGGCAGCGTGGCTTGCAAAATCGCCGCGATTTCGGGGATGATCGCCCCCACGTGGATCGGTTCGTGCTCGCCATCACCGCCTCGAGCGAACGTTAACAGTTGAGCAATCAGATCGGCACCGCGGCTGGCACCGCTGCCGATCGTTTCGAGCAACGCATCGCGATCGATGTTGGCGTTCTTTCGCTGCAGCATGCGGCAGCTCATCAAGATTGGCGTCAGCAAGTTGTTCAAGTCATGAGCGATACCACTGGCCAGCGTCCCCAAGCTTTCCAGACGTTGGCGTCGCCGCTCGACTTGTTGCAGTCGTTTGCGTTCGCCTAAGTCCAAATCCAAGACGACTTCGCCAATCGTCTCGTTGGCTTCGCGGATCCGGGTGCGTCGACGTTCAATGCGAATCGAGCGACAAGCCTTGGTGGTCGCAATCAATTCGCCCGACCAACGCTCGGATTCAGCATATTTCATCGCGTGAATGTTATTGTCACTGCCTTTGGGCGGGACAATTTTCAGCAAGTCGTTGGCGGTTTGTCCGATCACCTCGCCCGCTTCGAAACCAAACAATCGCTGGGCCCCCCGATTCCAATAAACCACGCGGCCGACCGCGTCCAAGATATGCAGCGGTTCGGGAATCTCGCTCAGTAACGCCTCGTGTTGCTTTAACCTCAATCGCGATGCTTCGCGTTCAGAAACGTCGCGCACCGAGATCGCCAAGAACTCTTGATCACGAATCGTTTGGGGGGTGACAGTCAATTCGGTGTGCAGACGTGTTCCGTTAGGCCGAGTCGCTTTGACTCGTCGTGACAGCGTGCTCTCGCGATCGTTCTCGACCAAGCGATTGGCCAACCATTCGTCGATCACGGTGGTGGCGAACAACGATCCTACCGTCATCCCTTTTAGCGTTGCTTCGTCGGATTGAAACATTTCATCGAGTGCCGGATTGGTCATCTGGATGCGGCCGTTTTCATCGGTCAACAAGATGCCGTCGGACGATCCACGCACGATTAGGGCAAATCGCTCGTCCGCTTCGAGCGTCCTCAGATCCGCAAGTCGTCTCAACTGTTGCTCGCTTCGTCGCGCCACGTACAGCAACCCGACCAACCCTAGCATCATCGCATGACCTCCGATCAATACCCATGCAGCGCTGCGTCGCTCTCGCTCGGCCGCTCTTTTCATCTTTGCCAAATGCTGATGGTTTTCAGCCAGACTGGATTCGAGCCGGGCACGCAAATTCGTGGCATCGCTTCGCAATCGCGTTCGCTGCGTGATATCCAACGAAGTGGCGATGGGGGTAAGCGGGCGAATCTCGTTTAGATAACGCCGGGAATCGAGCAACAAAGGATCAATCCCTTGCAGCATGACAGCCTCGCTCGCTAACGCAACTTTTTGCAGCTCTTCGACAAGTTGTTCGCAGCGGCCAATCGCTTCCACCAATTCGCGGCGATCTTGTTCGTCGCCGCCGAGCGTCAATGCTCTTAGTCGTGACGCGGCGGTGCCAAGGGTAAAGCGGAGGTTGGCCAGTCGTCCCAACTGTTCTTCGGTGTTGACAATCCGTCGGTGCGAGCGTGGCAATCCATCGAGCGCCTGATAGGTAACCAAACACGACGAGGCGACCGCTAAAATAGCGATCGCTACGGCAATCGCAAACGCGTTATTTCGCAACCAACGCATTGACGGTCACTTTGGCGATACAGTGAGAGGTTGAACAAGCGTCACAGTAAAATTGTCTCAGCAAAATTATCTCAGCAAATAGGCACAAGGTTTGCGTCTAATCACGAGGTTGATGTCTCGTGCACCGCTCGAGTCGTCTTCACTTCACCGCGCAATCAGCAAGAGTCTATGCTCGCCAACGGTTTTATATCAGCAGGCGAGTAAGTGATTTTCAACAAAATTTATGAACGAACCACTAACTTTCCAAGATGCACTCCGCCAAGCAAAATCGATTTGGATCGGTTGTCAGTGGCCGACGCAATTTGGAAGTTCGCGATTAAATTTAGAGGGATTGCGGAGTCGTCAGGCTGGCATTGCGGAAAAGGCAACTCGCGGCGAAGAATCTCGTTGCTGGGGCGGTGCCGCGATTTGGTTGGCAGCGGTCGAGCACGACGCCGCCCTCGCGGGGGAACTGGCCGAACAAGCGGTACGGGCGGCTCAGGCGGGCGAAAACGTTGAAGCTCAACGGCTGCTGGGCGAGGCGGTGGCGCTGGAACAAAAGTATCGCGAGCCGATTGTGTACCAGCCGCTACTAAAACGCTTTGAACAATCAATCGCGCTGCAAAGCTGCTGCTCTTAGCGGCAATTAATTTTCCATTGGAAATCTTCTTGCCACCTCCTTCGCAAGCCGTGCTATCGTTTTTTGGCATTTTCCGTCAAGCTAATCGCTGGTTAGCTGTGGTGGCTTGAATGTCTGCGACTCGGCCGCTATCAAAACCAGTCCGTTGAAGAATCGACGCCCCATTTCGCCGAAACTTCGAATACAACGCTTTTAAAGCTATCAAAACGTTTCTCCATCCACGAAAGAGTCGTCGATGACTAGCTCCCAGGATCCCTCATCCGGTGCAACCCAATTGGACGAACGTCCTTGGGAAGAAATGCTGCGTCTGGCCCAAGAGGGGACTCACGTTCAGCTCGAAGAATTCGTCTCACACCTCTCATCGGCCGACCAGGCGCTCGCCCTCAGCCGTCTGGACGAAGACGAAGAGACGCAGGTGCTCGAGGCGATGAATGCCGCCGATGCGGCGGAATTGATCAGCCATTTGCCGGAGATCGAAGCCGCTCGGATGTTGGCGCTGCTGGACACGTCCACCGCAGCGGCGATCGTCCAGGAATTGCCGAGCGACGAGCAAGCCGATTTACTCGGTGATTTGAGCGACGAGAAGGCCGAAGCGATTTTGGAGGAGTTGCCCCAGGACGAGGCAGCGGCCGCGCGCGAATTGTCATCGTATGAAGATGATGAAGCGGGGGGGATGATGGTTCGCGAGATGCTTCGCTTTAGCGATTCAATGTCGGTTCGCGACGTGATCCAAGATCTCAGCGAGCATGGCGAAGATTACAGCGACATTGATGTTCGTTACGCCTACGTCTGTGATGCCCAAGACCGGCTTGTCGGCGTTTTGCCGATGCAGAATTTGTTGTTCGTCAAACGGGCCGAACGGCTTTCGGATCTGATGATTCGAGAGCCACTTTCGGTGCAAGCCACCGCATCGCTTGACGATTTAATCGAACTGTTTGACGCGCACAACTATCTTGCCGTGCCCGTGGTCGATGAACAGGGTAAACTACAAGGAATCGTTCATCGCGAGGCGGTACAATACGAAGAAACGCGTGCTGCGGAAAGCGACTATCTAAAGAGTCAAGGGATCGTTGGCGGCGAAGAACTTCGCACGATGCCGCTATGGCTGAGAGCCCGACGACGATTGAGTTGGTTGAGCATTAATGTGTTCTTGAACATCGGTGCCGCTGCGGTCATTGCCTATTTCCAAGATACCCTTCAAGCCGTCATTGCACTGGCGGTGTTTTTACCGATCATCAGTGATATGAGTGGATGTAGTGGCAACCAAGCCGTCGCGGTGAGCATGCGAGAGCTTTCACTCGGGTTGGTCCGCCCCACCGAAATGTTGCGTGTTTGGTGGCAGGAGGTCTCGGTGGGGCTGATCAATGGATCGGCGCTCGGAGTGCTCGTTGCGATCGTGGCAGTGATGTTTAATGGGAATCCTTATTTAGGAATTGTGGTCGGGATCGCGCTATTTGCGAATACAATTGTGGCAGTTTCGATCGGCGGCGTGGTGCCATTGCTGCTGAAGCGATTTGGTTTTGATCCAGCCGTCGCCAGCGGGCCGCTGCTGACCACGGTCACGGACATGTGTGGCTTTTTCTTTGTGCTCGGGCTCGCCACGATGATGCTTTCTAAACTGATCTAAACACTGCATTGCTCGGCAGCGTATTCCTCGGCAGCATGCCGTCGATTCGCTGACAAAACCTACGGCCGACTGATACCTCCAAGGGACGTCAAAAATGGAACCGCTTGATCTTGCTGAATTTGAATGGAAGATCGTGGTGCGTCAGCTGACAATCGACGACTACGATGCGTTGGTCGCGATTGCCCAACGTTGTTTTCCGGGGATGGAACCTTGGGGCCGTGACCAGATCGAAAGCCAGTTGGCGATCTTTCCCGAAGGCCAAATCTGTGTGGAAATCGACGGCAAGTTGGCCGCATCGTCCTCTAGCTTGATCCTAGAGTACGATTCGTCGCTGGAATGGCATAATTGGAAAGCGATCGCCGACGGCGGCTATATTCGCAACCACAAACCTAAGGGCGACACGCTGTACGGGATCGAAATCATGGTCGATCCTGAATTCCGCGGCATGAAACTGTCGCGGCGACTTTACGATGCCCGCAAAGAATTGTGTCGCCAAAAGAATCTGTCTCAAATCATTATCGGAGGACGGATTCCCGGTTACCACAAACACGCCGATAAAATGACGGCACGCCAGTACATCGATTCGGTTGTCGAAAAAGAGAACTACGATCCGGTGTTGACCGCCCAGCTGTCCAACGGATTTATCGTTCGTGGGCTGACGCCAAACTACTTGCCGTCGGATACCGAATCGTGCGGCTACGCAACGCATGCGATCTGGAGCAACATCGAGTATGTGCCTGGCGCGAAACGACGTTTCCACCACGTGGTCGAACCGATTCGAGTCTGTGTCGTGCAGTACCAGCTGCGAACGATTAGCGGCTTCGACGAATTTGCCCAGCAGTGCGAGTTCTTTCTTGATACCGCGTCGGATTACAAGTGTGACTTCATCTTGTTCCCCGAGCTGTTTACGACCCAGTTGCTCTCGTGTGTCGAGTCGAGTCGACCTGGACAAGCGGCCCGCCAACTGGCTGACTTCACTCCGCAGTATCTCGATTTGTTCACCGCGTTATCGGTCAAATACGACATCAATGTGATCGGCGGTTCGCAGTTTGTGATTGAAAACGGCACGCTCTACAACATCGCCTACTTGTTCCGCCGTGACGGTTCGATCGGCAAACAGTACAAGATTCACATCACTCCGAGTGAACGCAAATGGTGGGGCGTAAATCCAGGCAAATCGGTTGAGGTGTTTGATACCGATTGTGGGCCGATCGCCATCCAAATCTGTTACGACATCGAGTTTCCCGAGTTGACGAGAATCGCGACACAGAAAGGTGCTCAAATCATCTTTGTGCCGTTCAACACCGACACCCGCCACGGCTATTTACGCGTGCGTTATTGTGCCCAGGCTCGTTGTATCGAAAACCATCTGTACGTCGCGATCTCGGGTTGCACCGGCAACCTGCCGTTCGTCGAGAACTCGGACATCCATTACGCCCAGTCGGG